>DATKVT010000071.1 GCA_035529935.1 Williamwhitmania sp.
CGCTAGTTCTTGGGATGGGTTCCTGTTCCATGGGCTTGCGCCCATGGCTATTCGTATTCAACCTCTCCGAGGTTTGGTTTTAGGATGAAATACTTTTCGCCTCTACCGGTGACTAAATTCAATTGTTGGAATTGATAAGACACAATGCCTTGCGTATCTACACTCTGGCTTTTTATCGAGATTCTTCTAACTCCTTCTAACTTCCTCTAACTTCCTCTAACTTCCTCTAACTTCCTCTAACTTCCTCTAACTCCCTTTCCTAAACACCACTATCCTATTGGTATTGGTTCCCTTTGCGTTGTTGCTTACCCCCCAAATGTTGGCGGTTTTGGTAAAGGCTTGGCTGTTGATTACGATGGCCTCGCAGGTAAATCCTGCTGCCATGCCAAGCGGAACAACAACCTCGTCCAGCTTTATTTTACCGTTTTTTACCTCGCCAACCTCAAAGGCTACGTGCCCTCCCGGCTGGGTTATTCGAAACAGCTCGTGAAACACCTGCTGCATCACCAAGTTCCAATCCTCCACCTTTTTACTCATGGTTATGCCTGCTGCTACTGCTTCTGCATCGATGCCGTTGAACCAGCAGCGAAGCCAGTTGTCGTCGGAGTACTGCACCACGTCGAGGAAGGGTGGCGAGGTAACCGTTAGTGCAACCGAGTTGGCGGCAATGGCGGCCGTAGCGTGTGCGGCGCCGGTGAGCAGCAACGCCTTGCTACCCGATTCCATTAGGGTGGAGCGCTCCTTCTCGCTAATGCCCTTCAGCAAATCCTTCGTCTTTTTTAGGATAATCTCCTTTACGTTTTTGTAGGGCGGTATTTGCTCGCGCTTTATGTTGATGAGCTTTTGCCGCTCGGCGCTTACCGCCTGGTTGGGCGGAAAGGTGTAGCCCGAGAAAAAGTTGGTGGAGTGCCCCGTAAGCCGGTTGGTTGCCACCATGCGAATCCATCGGTCGATGCTATCAAGGGAGCCTTTTTCTTCCTTTTCAAGAATATAGGCGCGAAGGTTAACCAACTCCCTTTCGGTGTCGGGGTGGTAGAACATGCTTAGGTCGGTGTCGGCACTTGCCTTTGCGGTTAGGTCCAGCTGCGACAAACGGCTCTTTACCTCGTCAGCAGTGGGTGGGGCAAACCGTGGTGCCACCATTATGGCGCTCAGTGGGTTGATATCGTTTGCCGTGGGTATTCTTCCCAGCAGCGCCGCCTCCAGTGCGGTGGTACCGCGACCGCTAAAGGGGTCGTAAACTCTTTCGCTAGGTTGCGTTAGCCGCTCAATAAAGAATCGGGGTAGCTGTGGCTTAAAGCAGGCACGGTACGATATTTCGTGCAGCGGGTTGGCCTGTCGTTGCCGCGAGGTCCAGAACTCCCCGGTGTAGCGTGACACTTCCATGCCGTTGAGGGGAAGGGTGTCGCGCACCACACCCGCAATGCCATGGGTTTTCAGAAGTGATTCCAGCTGTTGGGAGAAACTCTTTGCCTGTGTCGCAGCCATGAGAATTGATGGTTGAATGGGTAAAGATAGCGATTTGAGGGCATAGTGCCACAGGATTTCCTGCAGGTTGAAATGGTGAGGTAAATGCGCCATTTCCCTTACCTTTGTGCTGCATGTTTTAATCTGTTGATTTAATGGCTGGCACCGCTCAAAGCTCCTCATCGGCAAAGCCCGGACTACACCCGCGCAATCTCCATCGTTTTGGCTACAACTTTGCCGAGCTGGTTGGCAGTAGCCCCGAGCTGGCTGCCTACCTGTTTGTGAACCAGTATGGGAACGAGTCGGTTGACTTTGCCAACCCCAATGCGGTAAAGGCGCTAAACCGAGCCTTGCTGGTGCACTTCTATGGGGTTGAGGGTTGGGATATCCCCGATGGATACCTTTGTCCTCCCATTCCCGGACGAGCCGACTATATCCACCATTTGGCCGACCTGCTGGCTTTTGGCAACGACGGAACCATTCCGCGGGGCCATTCGGTTCGGGGGTTGGATGTTGGTGTGGGTGCCAGCTGCGTCTACCCCGTTATTGGCTGCCGTGAGTATGGCTGGCGCTTTGTGGGTGCCGATATTGATGCGGTGGCCATTGAATCGTCCAGCCGCATTGTGGCGCTCAACTCTTTTCTTGCCGAAGCGGTGGAGTGCAGGCAGCAGCCCTATTCGGCTGATATCTTCCGCAACATTATTCTTCCCGATGAGCGCTTCGACTTCACCCTTTGCAATCCACCCTTTCATGCCTCGCCCCAGGAGGCCGCTGCCGGAACCCAGCGCAAGCTGCGTAACCTTGGTCATAGCCGTGGTGAAAAGCTGGTGCTCAACTTTGGTGGCCAGGCCAACGAACTGTGGTGCGAAGGCGGGGAGGAGGCGTTTATTCGCAATATGATAACCCAAAGTGCCGATTTTTCGCACCAGTGCTTTTGGTTTACCACCTTGGTTTCCAAGGGTGATATCCTGTCCTCAATTCACCGCGCACTGAAGGCTGCCAATGTTGCCGACATGCGCCTTGTTACCATGGAGCAAGGACAGAAAATTAGCCGCGTGGTGGCGTGGACATTTCTCAGCAGCCAAGAGCAGCGGCAGTGGCGCAGTGAGCGATGGAGCGGCGCTACCGCAAGTCGGTAGTTCGAAATTGGCTCCAACCGGTTTTCTCCCTTTGTGAGAAGCCACAATTTATCTGTTGAATGCAATTTTGTGCTACATTTATCCTGATGCATGGCACCGGTTATGCCGTGCAAACAGACAGAATGGTATGCGTGAGAATGGTTAATTTAACAATGCTTCCCCATGGCAACACTCTCCGAATTTAACAGCTCCAAGTTTCGGTTCTGGCTCTTCCTCTCCATGATTCTCTTGGTGATTGTTCACGGCTATAACCTCAACGAGCGCTACCTGGAGCCCTAGACGCTGGTGAATGAACCCCTAACCTTTACAACCTTTTTCGAATACCTTACGGCCAATGGCCTTTTTCGCTTCTTTGTCCCCATGCTCTTTGCCATTTCGGGCTTTCTCTATACCCTTAGCGACTATAAGCCCTACGGCGTGAGAACACGTAAGCGGCTTCGCACGCTTGGAATTCCCTACCTCTTGTGGAGTGCAGTGGGGCTTGCTCTTGTGTTTGGAATGGAGCACTTTGCCTATACCCGCAACATTATTGCCAGCACCCATATGATGCAGATTGATGATACCCGCATCTTCCTTGCCGATTACCACTGGTATGATGTGTTAGTCCGCTGGATATTAGCCCCCGTTCCCTACCAGCTGTGGTTTATTCGTGTGCTGCTCATTTACAACATTGCCTACCCCGCCATTCGGTGGTGCATGACCTACCGGATTGCTCGTTGGGTTTACTTCTCGCTTGCTGGGCTTCTTTGGTGGGCCACGGTTAACGTGGGGCTAATGGAGGGCGAGGGGCTGGTCTTTTACGGGCTGGGCATTTGGATTGCCAAAACCGATTTTAATATCGATACACCCACGCGTTGGCTTAGCCCAAAATTATGGGGGCCCATATTTATTGGGCTATCGCTGGTAAAGACTCTGCTAGCCTTTAGGGGAATGGCATGGCTGGGCGATGCCGTTTTTCCCACGCTCACCATAATGCACAAGCTGGTGGAGCTTAGTGGCTTCGTTTTCTGCTGGTATGGCTTCAACATGCTGGTAAGGTGGAGCATCAAGCGCGAGTGGTTTGCCCATCTCAGCTCCTACTCGTTCATGATTTACGGGCTCCATGCCCCCTTGGTGGCCTTTGCCATCGATAGCGCCCTGCAGGTGATTGGTGCGCCCGATATCCGCCGAATGGTGGCCTACATACTGCTTCCGGTGGTGATAATTGCCTTTTGTATTGGTGTGGGGGCACTGCTCAAGGCTCTCTCGCCTAAGCTTTACGGGCTGTTTACCGGTGGGCGTGGACTTGGCTAACGTTTTTTGCAGCACCTTTTGTGCAAAGCCATAACGAGCGGTAATTGTTGTTAACCGCAGCTAAAAGCCTTGACATTCTTCTCCTTTATGGGTAACTTAGGCCTTAATTAAAAGTTATTACCATGGGAAAACAGTCGATTAAGGTTGCATCGGTGGATGTAAACAAACTTTTGGAAATGCTGAATGCCGCCCTCTCTGAGGAGTGGCTGGCCTACTACCAATACTGGATTGGTGCCCGCCTAATGGAGGGACCCATGCGCAGCGAGGTGGAACCCGAGCTGCTGCTGCACGCCACGCAGGAGCTTGGTCACGCCGTGCTGGTGGTGAACCGGATTATTCAGCTGGGCGGAACCCCCGTAATGAATCCCAACCAGTGGACCAAACTGGCCCGCTGCTCCTACGACGAGCCTTCGGACCCCTACATTGAGGTTATTCTGGAGCAGAACCTGAAGGGTGAACGCTGCGCCATACAGCGCTACCAGGAGATTGCCGACTTTACCAATGGCAAGGACCACGCTACCCACCAAATGGCCGTTACCATTTTAAACGAGGAGGTGGAGCACGAGAACGACATTGAGGATTGGCTTACCGATATTCTCCGAATGAAGGAGGAGTTTAAGAAGATGAGGTTCTAGCAAAAGCCCCTGTAAACATATGCACCGGCACTGCTCCGCTACGTTTGTTGCGGAGGGTGCCGGTGTTTTTTTTTTGTTTTTGTGAAATTTTGCTTAATTTAGTTAGGAAATAAACCACACCAAAAGATGTGTCTATCCACCCAAATTGGTCGGGATGAGTCCACCAAATGTTTTGTTGTAAACGAGTTAACGACAAGTGTAGATAACCACCCAGCAGACAATTTTCTGATTAAATGACAGGAAAAGAAATTATGAACAGCCAACACTCAAAACAGCACATTTGCAAACCGCACATGCCGAGGCACGACTAACGTTTGCAAAAGAACTGTTTTCTTGCCGACGCACCAAGATTGTCATAGAATGATTGAAATTCAAAAGATAGCAGAAACATTAAATAACTCACCAAGTGTAGAACTTCTCCGGTTGAGAAACAGGGAAGCTATCATCGTATTTCTCATCAATACATTTTCTGCTCATCAAGGAGCTATATCAGAAGAAAAAATCATTGCCCAACTTGCAGACTTCTTAGATTACAGAAAAATTGAGAAAGACGAGGAAAGCGACATTGAGGTTTTTGATTCCTACGAGACAAAAGCCAAAAAATATATCCTAAGTTGGACAAACAAAGGCTTTTTAACTAATTATCCCGATGAACAAGGTGAAGTTTTTTATGAACTTTCATCTCATTCAAGCAAAACCATTGATTGGTTAGCGAGTTTGAAAAAAGAAGAATTTGTAGGTACAGAATCAAAATTCAACAACATCCTGAATCAGTTGAAAGAATTGGTTGAGAATACGAACGAAGATTCTGAAAAACGAATTCAAATATTGGAAGAAAAGAAATTGGAAATTGAACAACAAATTCAACGAATCAAAACGGGCGAAGATGTAAAAGTATTCGAGGAATTTGAAATTGTTCCTCGTTTCAATCAAATCAATCAATCTGCCAAGGAATTGTTATCTGACTTCAAAGAGGTTGAAGACAATTTCAAAGAAATCACGAAAGGCATTTATCAAAAACACGCTGACGGGAGTTTATCCAAAAGCGATATTTTGGAATTTACTTTCGATGCACTAGATGCGTTGAAAGAAAGTCAGCAAGGGAAAAGTTTTTATGCTTTTTGGTCGTTCATCCTAAATCCCAACTTGCAAAACAAATGGGATAGTCTTACGAAAGAATTGTACAAGACATTGGAAGAGAAATCAATTCCAGTGAGTGACCCATTCCTGAAAGGGATGAAGAAACATCTTCACAGTGCTGGCCAAAAAGTGTATAAAGCCAACGATAAAATGGCTGAAAAGCTCAGCCGTATTATCCGTGAAAACGAAAGTTCTAAATCGGAAGCCACGAAAACCATCATTCAGGAAATAAAGAAACAACTTGTTGAAATCAGCAAGATAAAAAAGAAGCCTGAAATTTCATTTGAATTGGAGACCGAAATCGTGATTAACATCACGTTTGAACGCAAATTAACCACAGAACAAAGCGAAGACATTATCTACAAAGACAAGCCTAAAATTGCAGACGAAGACATCACTTCTTCCAACCATTTGGTAAAACTGTTTTCTCAAACAAATATTGACAAAGAGTTGCTGAGGAAAAGGATTAAAGATATTCTGAAAGAAAAATCTCAGGCAACACTGTTAGATGTGGTTGATTATTACGGTGGACTTGATAAAGGCCTTCCTGAATTGTTTGGATACATAGGAATTGTAAAAGAATTTAAACACGTCATTAGTCCAGACAAATCTCAAAGTATAGTGTTTGATTCTGAAAACAGAAAGCAAATCAAAATCCCCGAAATTATATTGACCAAATGAATTTAGAAAACTATAAAAAGCCATATAGCAAAGCAATTGTTAGATTGTTGAAATCACCAATTGAGCGAAACTCAAATGAATGGGAAAATGTAGTAATGTATCAAAACGAGATACAAGACTACATAAGCCAAATTGGGTTGGAACTCATTATAAAAAAAGATGAAGGATTTGCCTTTGTAAAGCAACTTGAAGATAGCGAAGGAAATACTCTTGGGTTAGTTCAAAGACGACAAGTTGGTTTTGAAACATCAATTGTGCTTGTTGTGCTAAGACAGAGTTTGGAAGAATTTGATAGCAACCCAACCCAGTTAGCTACTGAAAAATTTATTACAAATACTGAAATAAGAGACGAATTAGAGTTATTCCTTCCTGAAAAGTTCAATAGAAAGAGTTTCATAAAAGAACTTGACAGGTATATCAACGCTACTGTTGATTTGGGCTATTTGAAAGAAGTCAGTAAAAAAGACAACGAAACAAGATACCGAATACATCGAATTATCAAAGAAAAAATAACACTGGATATTTTACAGGATTTCAAAACAAGATTGCAGGAATATGTTGAGTCTGTTTAGCACAAGTTCCGACAAGGCGGGTTTCAGACTTCAATATATGGAAGTTTTTAACTGGGGAACGTTTGATGAGAAAGTGTTTAGAATTAACCCACAGGGAAATAACTCCTTGTTGACTGGTGCTAATGCGTCAGGAAAAAGCACATACATAGATGCACTACTTACATTAATGGTTCCTGCAAAAAAAGATAGGTTTTACAATCAATCATCAGGCGTTGATAAGAAAGGTAATCGAACTGAAGAAACCTACGTTTTGGGACATTATGGAAATATTCAAGAAGAAGGTAAAAGCTCTACTTCTACACAAAAGTTGAGAGAAAAAAACACTTACTCAGTTATTCTTGCTCATTTTAAAAACACAGATTTAAAACAAGTAACGCTGTTTCAAGTTCGTTGGTTTAGTAGTAGTGGAGAATTAAACCGGCAGTTTGGCATTGCTCATACATCGCTTGAAATAGAAAAAGATTTTGGAGATTTTGATTCAAAAGGATTGTGGAAAAGAAGGTTAGATAAAGCATACAATTCGAATACAACAAAAAAGATAATTGAATTTATTGATGGTCCAACGGCATATGCTGAAAGAATGGCGAGTTTGTTTGGTATGCGTTCCGTTAAAGCATTGAGTTTGTTTAATCAGGTGGTAGGCGTAAAAGTTTTAGAAGATTTAGATGAGTTTATCAGAACAAATATGTTAGAGGAGCTAGATGCTGAAACAGAGTTTATTCAGTTGAAAGAAAGTTTTCTGACTTTAATGGATGCAAAAACAAACATTGAAAAAGCCAAGGAACAAATCAAACAATTAATGCCAATAAATGAGATTGCCCAAAAACTAACCAATATACAAGTTGATTTGGAGCAATTAGAAAAAACAAAAGAAACGTCAGTTTATTGGTTTGCAAAAAAAGGAGTTGAATTAGGCAAAAAGGAATTAGAAAAATGTAAGGAAGAATTGCATCGTCTTAATGATGAATTGGTTTTATTACGAAACAGAGAAGAAACACTGAAACAAGAAGAACGAGCGATTTCCATCTCTATTGAAAAAGACGAAGTTGGTAGTAAAATCAAGGATTTGGAAAAGGAAATTAAGCAGCTTGAGACAAGTAAAACATTGCGAAGTAAGAAGCTTGACGACTACAATAAAATAGCTCAAGGTGTTGATTTGCAAACAAATCCCAATGAAGATGCTTTTATTGCAAACCGTGATAAAGCCAAGCAGTTAAAACAAAACACTCAACAAAAAATTGAGGATGAAAGCGAAAACCTTCGCGCATTGAAAAACAAAGATGACGAATTAACAAAATCAACAGAGGAATTAGTAAGCACGATTCAAACTCTTCAAAAAAACAAAAACAATATCGCTGGACGAGAAGCGGAAATACGAGATGAGATTATTGCACAAATTGGAGCAAGCAAAGAAGAAATCCCGTTTATTGGCGAACTCATCAAAGTAAAAGAAGATGAAGTGAATTGGGAATCTTCCATCGAAAAAGTGCTTCACAATTTTGCTCTGCGATTGATTGTTCCGCCAAAATATTACTCCAAAGTAAACGAATATGTAAACAGCAATAATTTGAGAGGTAGAATTCGGTATGATAAGTATGAAGAAAACTATCTAAAAAATTTTCAGAACAAAAACATAAGCGATAAATCTATTGTAAATAAAATTGAAATTAAGCCCAGAACGCAATATTACGAATGGATTGAGGATTATTTACAAAATCAATTTGATTTTGTTTGTGTAGATAATCTCACAGAATTTGAACGCTATTCTGAAATGGCAATAACCCAAAGCGGACTGATAAAATTCAAAAAAGGGAAGCACGAAAAGGATGACCGTCCACATATCACGAAAAAAGAGAACTATGTTCTGGGTTGGGATAACAAAGAAAAAATTGCTGCATTAAAGAAAGAATTAACCAATCTGCAAAACCAGCAAACCGACAATAGGAAAGCTATTACAAATAAGAACAGTGAAATAAAAAATTTGGGAATATTCAGAGACGAATGCCATAGTCTGTTTTCAAAATTTGATAAATACGATGATATAAACTGGCAAATCTATGCTCAAGATATTCTTGAAAAAGAGAAACAGAAAACTGATTTAGAAAAAACCAACGACCGTGTAAAGAAATTGCAAGAACAGCTGAGCAAGGTTCAAGTGAATTTAAAACAAGTATCGGACGTTAGTATTTTCGATAAAAGTCAAGAGATTTTCAAAAAAGGAAAAGACATTGAAATCATTGAAGGAGAAATAGAAAGGAATGAAAAGACAATTCAGATTACAGGTATTACTGAAATTGTTGAGTTTGAAAACAACAATCTTGAAATTTTAAATATAGAATTTCCCAATATCAGGACAACACAATCTAATTTTCTAAAGGAATTATCAAGTAGAGAAACTGAACTAAAAAATCTAAAACAACAAAGCGAAAGAGAAGTAATTATTAAAATAAACACCTTTAAACAACCTTCAGAAGAAATTCTAAATAAATTTAAAGATTGGCGTTCTGATGTGAATTCATTGCCTGATTCTACCAATTTAGACTTAATCAGTGAATATCAAAGATTTTTAGAAAGATTAGAAAAAGACAATCTACCAAAATTTGAAAAGAAATTCAACGATTATTTGCAGGAAACCATTACCAACAAAGTGGGCGATTTCAGAATGTTTTTCGAGAACTGGTCAGATTCAATCAAAGAGAACATCAAGCATTTGAACGATTCTCTGAAAGATATTGATTTTAAAAGCAAGCCTCAAACATACATTCAGCTTGTGGCACCCAATAAAATTAGTGATGAAGTAAAAGAGTTCCGTAATCTACTCGAAAAAGCAATTCCCAACATCAGGGAAGTTGATGCTTCTATTGATGGTCGAAAAAATCACTTTTACAACCATATTGAACCTTTAATTTCGAAATTGGATAAAGAAGAATGGCGTAAAAAAGTAATGGACGTTCGCTTTTGGTTCAGTTACAAGGCTGAAGAGTTTTACAAAGAAAACAATCAGAAATTTAAAACATACGAAGGTATGGGAGCAATGTCAGGAGGTGAAAAACCACAGCTAACCTATACAATTCTTTGTGCAGCCGTTGCATATCAATTTGGGTTAACTAAAGAAGGTTTACATAGCAATTCATTCCGATTTATCGCTATTGATGAAAGTTTCACGAATCAAGATGGCGATAAAGCAAAATATCTATTGGAATTATGCAAACAATTGCATTTACAGTTTTTGGTTGTTACTCCAACAACAAATATTGATATAGTGGAACCATATATTTCATTTGTTCATTTTGTAGAACGCATAGAAGAAAGACATTCGTGGTTGTATGATATGCCTATCGAACAATTCAAAGAAGAAAAAGCAAATTATCTGAATCAATGATTACACCCAAAGAAATAAAAGACAAAGCCGAAAGAAAATACATTTCTTTTCTTCAATCATTGGTTGAGAATAGGTCTTTTGAGAAACTTGTAATTCGTGGCGATAAGTCATATACCAAATCTTCTTTATCCGAATTTGAAAAAGAAATACAACAAATCGTCAACCAATCTAAAGAGAAAAAAGGATATGGATACACATTGGAATTTCAACAAGTAAGAACAAAGTCGTTAGGAATACAAGACTTACCAATCTCAATTTTCTTTGATACTGAAAAAGATTTTCTGAAATTTTTGAGCAAGGAAAAAGAAGCTGAATTATTCAAAACAAGCGTTGTTAAAATCATCGAGGCATTTCCAGAATTAAAAGATTGGATAATAAAAAACCCCATTAAAGTTATTAATAACCAGCCTGAATGGGAAAGTATTTTAAAAGTTTGTCGATACTTTAAACAAAATCCTAAACCAAATTTGTACATAAGGGAATTGCCAATACAGGTTCATACCAAATTTATTGAACGCAACCAGGCGGTAATCAAAGAATTGCTTAACATTCTGATTTCAGAGCATATCTATAACGAAGAAAAGGAGTTTGAGAAAAGATTTAACCTGAAATATGCCGAATCTCAAATACGGTTTAAAGTTCTTGACAGAGCAATAGCCGAAAAATTCTTTTCGGGAGTTGACGATATTGCTGTTCCTATAAGCCAATTTGAAACATTGAATTTACCGATTAAAAAAGTATTGGTCGTAGAAAATAAAACAACGCTTTATACAACTTTGACACTACCCAAGATGAACGGCTCTATTGCAATATTTGGAAGCGGATATAGTGTTTACAACCTCAAACATGTTCATTGGTTTGCTAATCTTGAATTGCTTTATTGGGGCGACATAGACGTACAAGGTTTTGAAATTTTATCTCAATTCAGAAGCTATTTTAAGCAACCCAAAAGTATATTAATGGATTTTGCAACCTTTGAAAAATTCTTCGAAAATGATTTAGGAACCCAAACAAATATTTATACATCACTTAATTTGACTGACAGTGAACAAAAACTATATGAAATTCTGAAAACAAACAATTGGCGATTAGAACAGGAAAAAATTCCATTCGATTATGTCAATGAATTTTTTGATAAAGAAAACCTCGCTTCATAGTCAAGCACATTGGCTGGTCGCAAAAAAAAACAATACACGACCAAAGCCAGTTAAAGAGCTTGCCTACACAAGTGCACCGGCACAGCTCGTATCAAAAGTAGTTGTAACTTGGGTAGGTAAGTGTTTCGAAATCGGCAACTAACCATACCGCCAAATGTTAAATTTTCATCCCATGAACCCACTCCGCACCAATATTCTCCTGCTTCTCGTGCTGCTTGCTAGCAGCTTGACAAGCCTTGGGCAGACGGTTAAGCCGACAGACTACCTAATCCGTTTTGCGGACTCCCTTAAAGATGAGTGTGGGTATAAGAATCAAAATGGGGACACGGTTATCCCGCAGGGTAAGTATGCCATTTGCTTTACCGATACCTTTAGAACCTATGCCATAGTTTTAAAGCCTAACGTTGGCTTTGTTGCAATCGACCGGAACGAGAAGACGCTATATGAGGTCTTCCCCTTTGACAACGGACCAGACATGCCATCTGAGGGGCTTTTTAGAATAGTGGAGAATGCTAAAATCGGCTTTGCAGACTCTGCCACGGGTAGGGTTGTTATTCAACCTCAGTTTAAGTGTGCTTGGCCCTTTAAGCACGGAGTTGCAAAGGTCAGCATGGAGTGCACGGAGCAGTTGGACGGGGAACACAAGACTTGGCTTAGCAACAGCTGGTATTACATCGACAAAACGGGGCGGAGGGTTAATAAGCATATGGGAAACTAAAATGTTCGATGGCAGACATTGTGTCTATCTCCTGTTCACTCTTGCTATTGTTGCAATTGGAAGTTTTGGTGGAAGCGACCATAAAAACAATGTTATAATATGAAACCAGAATTTGACATCTGTACCAATAATCGGTATATTTGAAAAAAATAGTAAGTCATGGAAAGGAACACATCAATATCGATTGGAAAATATTTTGACAGCTTTATTAAAAGCAGAATATCTTCAGGCCGATACAAAAACGCAAGTGAGGTTGTTCGTGCTGGATTGCGACTTTTGGAAGAGGAGGAAAACAAGATAATGGTCTTAAGAGACGCAGTTCAAGAGGGCATTGATAGCGGAATTGCTTCTGATTTTAACCCTGAAACATACTTAGTGGAATTAAAAGCTAAAAAGAGGTTGAATGGCTAAGTCTAAATTTACGGTTCAGGCCGTTAACGACTTAACTCAGATTTGGAATTACACTTTAAATAAATGGTCTGAAGAGCAAGCGGACCGCTATTACCACATGCTCATCGAAAATTGCAAAGAGGTTGCAAGTAACCCTGATTTGGGTAAGAATTATTCAGGAGTTGTAGAAAACTTGTTGGGATTTAAAGCAGGACGGCACATAATCTTTTACCGCAAGATTGAGAATAATGAGGTAGAAATCACAAGAATTCTTCATGAACAAATGGATTTAGAGAATAGAGTAATTGAAAAATAACCCTAATTATTAAGCGGTAAATATTAGCATTTGCCGACTCCTTCTAGACTTTTCTGGTCTTCAAAAACAAAAATTGATTTCTGTTAGTGAACACATGCTTCAGGAGTAATTCTCTCTGCTCCTTTCATCCACCCCATTCCTACGTTTCGCGCTCTATTATTGTCGGTTGAGGAGGTTTGTCCCTTGACCCTCACCCTCGTTACCTTACTTTTGTCGCAGGTTTAAGGTGAAAATTAATAGTAAGGTAAGCGTATGAAGCCCACATCCTCTGCAATTACAAGTAAGAATGAAGCTATTCAGCATGTGGGCTTCATACGGCCATTTAAAATCAATTCTACTAGGATGAAAACAAGATGCAACTGTGCGAAACAGCTTATGCAGCAAGGCTATGGCCGGATGCTGCTTTTCATTATTGCGGTGGGCTCTTCTGCAGTGCTGGTAAGCTGCAGCTCGGCCGCCGCCGACCAAACTCCCGAGGCACCCTACGTAAGGGTAGAGCCGGTAAG
>DATKVT010000072.1 GCA_035529935.1 Williamwhitmania sp.
TCGCCTGTATTTTGCAGGACAAACAAAAGGATACAGTATAACAGTTACATTATGGCTTTTATGTATATAGTCACTCACATAACAAAAATATAATTAATTTTCGAAGCAGAGCTTCGAGGAATTAGACCTAACGAGATTAAACCAAAAAATAGAATAAGACTCTTAATCATTTCAGTAATATTTCTTGTGGTTGTTTAAATTGTTACACAACTCATTATTAACCAATATTTTGATATAAAATCAACCCGATAAGATTTGTATAACCCTTACTTATGCAGGCAAAAACACAAACAGCCTATCTCCTCTTCTTGAATAGGGTCATAATTAGAATGGATCCTCCCGATCCCAGCAATATCCCTGCAAAAAAATCAACCAGTTCTTTGTCCAAATTTGTATTGCAATCTTTAAGAAGAAACTCTATTAATACTCCAGCAACTATCAATAGAATTGAAACGAAAAATTTTTTCCCCTTGGTCATGAGTTTAGGAGTTTTATTGAATAATCCGGTAACGTTGTTATTGCTCATATTTCAATAATATTTTCTCCAATAAAGGTAAAAAACAATTGTTACAAAACAGTAAACACTATATTTCCTTTTCATTGCCTCGAAGAATGCGCTCAATCTCCTTGCCCTTATCTTTAGCCAACGAGCAGAATAACAATTCTATACTTTTTTATTGTGCTATCACACTTAATGCAGAACTCGCTTTCAAATGGTGTAACAAAAAGAAGGGTAATGCTCTACATTCTCATTCTGAACACCCCCAAATTTACCCAGATGAGAAACAGCTATAAAAGCATGTGATTCAACACTACTTCCCCTCTCTAAAAATCACCTCTATTCGCTTATCGGGAATGAGCCACATAAGGGCAACCAAAATATACAGCCCTCCGGCAATCCAAGTGCTAATCCAGCATGCGCCAATGGCCGTAAGGTATAGCGGCGGGGAGATTTTCCCCTTAAGGTCACGGCCAATGGCCTTAGATAGTATGGAATTGGAGCCTTGGTTCCTGATTATGCGGGTTTGGAGTATAAAGTATGCAATTGCCGCCATCAGCAGAATAGTGCCATAAAGGGCCATGGGCACAGTGGCAAAATGGTTCTCACCAACCCAGCCAGTGACAAATGGCACCAGCGATAGCCAAAAGAGCAGGTGAAGGTTGGCCCACAAAATGTCTCCTGTTACACGCTCAACCGTGTGCATCATGTGGTGGTGGTTGTTCCAGTATATGCCTAGGTAGATAAAGCTCAGCACGTAACTTATAAACACCGGAATAACGGGTTGCAAGTCGACCAGTTCAATACCATGAGGCACCTTTATATCCAGCACCATAATAGTTATAATGATGGCGAGCACACCATCGCTGAATGCTTCCAATCTTGTCTTTTTCATCGTGCTAACAAATTAATCCCACTTCATTTCAAAGATAGGAAAAGATGAAAATGTTCCGGCGCGAGCCATGCACGCGAAAATGCTAATCATTACTGCATCTCCTTAAGCCTTGTCACCACTGACGGTATTCTTAATTGATGAAAATATCATTGATGCTCTCTTTTTGAAGAGAAGGTAATCGTTGACGCTTCTTTCATGGGTATTTATCGATTGTGATCAACTCTCCTCGCCAAAAAAAGCCAAAAAACATCCCATCAGCAATATGAGGCAATTCCGATCTACCACTTCAGAACGTAGTATTGGTAAGGCGATAATACGATATTAGCCCCCAGTGTTAAAGTAGACCCTGCAAGAGCATCGGTCCACTCTCCCTGCAGTGCGGAAGGCAAAGCATAGGTTTCATCGGTAGCACGAACATTTACAATCACCAAAACATGCTTTGTACCGCTAGTTTTCTGAAAAACAACCACGTTGCGGTCGGTATAGGTTGTTAGCGTGCCATTACGCGCAGCCGACGAGGAATCGTAAAAGTTGAGCATCGTGGTATAAGATGCCAGCATATTGGGGTTATCGCTCCAGCTAATTGGTCCGCCACCGTTATACACCGATGTGCTGCTAACGCCAACCTCCTGCCCACAGTAAATTAGCGGTGCGCCCTGCAAAAAGATGGCTACAACAGAGGCGGCCAAGGCTCCATTGTTACCACCAAAAACGGAAACTGGGGTGGCAATGTTGGACTCATCGTGGTTGGTGGTAAAGCGAAGCTTTCTGCATCCAGATGGCACCACGGAATACTCGGTGGTGTTGGTGACAAATAGGGCTCCAGCATCCTGGTTGCTGCCAAAAACACTCTTTAGCGATGCCAAGAAGTCCCAGCCATAGTTCATTTGAAAACCGGCAATAAAGTGGTCCGCCCGTGAGCCTTCGGCCAACAATATCAGATTCTTCTTGGTGGCACCCTTAAGCGCTGTAATAGCTTGCTGCCAGAAGTCAAAGGGAACAAAGTCAGCAGCATCGCAGCGGAAGCCATCAATATCGGCGGTTGCCACCCAATACTCCATGGCGGCAATCATGGCCTGGCGCATATTGCTGTTGTTGTAGTTCAGGTCGGCAACGTCGTTCCAGTTTGTTCCCGCCGGACTAATAATATTTCCATTGGCATCCTGTGTGTACCAGCTGGGGTTGCTAATCCACGGATTATCCCACGAGGTGTGGTTTGCGACCCAATCCAGTATCACAGCAATATTCCGTTTGTGGGCTTCGCTGACCAACGTTTGCAGATCCTGCATAGTTCCAAAATCGGGGTTTACCTCAGTATAATTCCGCACACAGTAGGGCGAACCAAACGATTTGAGAACTCCAATTGGGTAGATGGGCATCAGCCAAATGGTATTTACTCCTAGCGCCTTTATCTGGTCGAGCCGGTTGGTTACCCCCTGCAAATTCTTTGTTGCGCTAAAGGCTCCCGGATTTACTTCATACATTACTATATTGGCAACCGCGGGCGTTTCAAATACCGATGACGTGGTGTCGGTTGCAGGGCTATCATCCTTCTTGGCGCAACCTTGAACGGCAAGGGCAATAATTACGAAAAGCAGCAGGCAGGTTGCCAACTTTAAGCGAAGTTCACTAACAAAACGATATAACCTCCTATTGCGATGAATCACAATGTGAGCAATACTCTTTATAACCATACCATAAATTGTTAAAATACCCAATAATCTCTCCTCGATCGGAGCATAAAACCCTTACAATTCCATAACCACCTTCAGGGGCACTTACATGTCCAAGAACAATAACAGTTCCGTTATCATTATAAGAATTCCAATACTCAACATGAAACTTCACTCTTCCTCCATCATATCGACCATAAACGACTTGTGAGGAAGATTAGGATTAAGCTTAAGAAAATAATTGCTTGATCTTCTTAATAAACAAGATGCTTTACTCTTTGCACCGGTAAAAGAGTTATGCGGAAAGATCACGCTTTTTTTCCTCAAACTCCTCCTTACTGATTTCACCCTTGGCATACCTCTCCTTGAGTATGTCGAGCGCCGACTTGTTGGCTGATTGGTTGGACACGCTGCCCTGATTAATAACCTTTACAACTATCCAAACAATGACTACTACAATAGCGAGGCCAATAAACCAGCCCCATCCCATTCCAAAACCTGCTCCACCGAAACCGTGCATGATAATCCTCCTATTTTTGGTTAGTAATTATTTCGAAAAATCAACATAAACTTATTGGCTACTGCAATATAACCTCTTTTTCTAAGAAATGACCAAATGACTCAGCAGCACCGGCCACCCACTGCAACTCCTCTTTGTTATGATGTCGAAAAAGTTTCATTTCCATCATTACCTTGTTACCTTTAACTGTTCGCTTCCACAGCCCTGATACCTGTCCATTAGTAACAATCACCGGCCGAAAAATGCCATTGTTGGATACCGCTTTGGGCAAATTTACCTCCGACATTGATGCGTTTCGGCTCCGATAGCTGATGATGAACTCATCAAAAGCAGGTATTAGGAATGCTTTGTCATTAGCCAACACAGGTGGTGCAAAAGAAGAAGCAAACCAAAATAGGTCTTCTCCAACAGTTTCCGATACCAACTCGCAACGAATGCTTTCGAGTCCATTTCGCGCATCGGTAGCGGATAATCCCGACCACCAAGCAAAATCCTGCAGAGTTGCAGGGCCATGACTAAGAAAATACCTGCGGGCAAGCAATGCAAGTGCTTCTTCACGATGCAATGCGCCAATTGAAGTAGCACGACTGTCCAGCAATGCATAGGTGTATTTACCGTCTCTACCGGCACCGCTACAGATAAGTCCCTCGAGTTCCGCTCTTAAAAGCAGATGGGAAGCCCTATTCTCATCCGTTGGAATCCGTATTCCGGTAAGCACACCTACCAACTCTTCGCGCGTAAGGTGCCTATCCTCCAAGGCTCTTACCATAGCATCGTTACTCTTTGCAACAATCGCCTCAGTGAGCTCGAGTTCCTTGTGTCGCGACCGTAGCGACGTTTTAATTCGAGGAGCCGTAAGATGGAGCATCCAGCGGATGTCGTCCGACGCTACTAAGTGCCACGTAGGTCGGAGCAGGTGTGTGCGCAAAATATCGCCACTGTTGAACGCATCGTCCACAGTATTTATAGTAGCACCCGGTAGCCGCACGCCCACCGCCCACTTAACCATGTTAAAGTCCTGCGCCTGCATGGCTCCCATCCAGCCGACAACTTCGCGGGCCGTTTTAAAGCGTGCACCGTTTATTTGCTGATTTGCAAGCCGTATATGTGAAATGTGTGATAATTCCATTTCAAACTTAGATATGAAGCCAATGTAGCAAAAATCAAAGAGAATGAAAAGGAGTGGCTATAGGTTAACACACGGAGCAAAACAAACTATTCTATCTATTCTACTCGGCTTTTGCGGTACCCCTGTGCTGCTGTTTTACCATTATTACCGCAATGGTCACAAGGTATATGTAGGTATTCAGCATAAACAGACGCTGCCACAATCCCTTATACTCGGCTAAAAAGTTATCGCTGCTGGAGGAGAAACGAAACATGAATAGCATCACTGTGGCAATTCCAGTTACAAACATTATTTTCGATAACCGATGAAATCGAGGCATCTCCTCCTTCGAAATCACCCACAACATGACCAATGGAAGAATCAGTATGGCAACCACACCAATACCTCCAAGTGTATCGTGCACAATGGCTGAGTTTGTAAATTCCCCTGCAATGAAGTTTGCCTTGAATGCTCCCGAGCCAAAACCTTCTCCAAAACCGTAAAGCATGATTAACCAGGAGGCCAGTCGGGCACTACGTCCACGCTCCCCAAAAGCCCTGCGAAAGCCAAGACCAAACAGAATTATGAGAAAACCCATTATTATCCACCATGCCGACATTGGAGCAGATATGGGGCTAACGGAGGCACCCATCGCGCTCATGGTCTCCTTTAACTGGCTGTAGCCCGGGTAAAATGGACCCATGGCAAAGGTCGTAATCATTTCACCAATGGAAGCAATCAAGCAGGCTCCCGCTGCAATAAAAACAAGGTTGGAGTTCTTCTTCATTTGAGGTTTTCAAAAATAGTTCCTAACACTAAACCATATCGCTAGGCATTTGCCCAATTACTCTAGAAAATAGAGCGAGAACGAAGCAAATTTTTGGCGGTTAAATATAGGGAGATTGCGGTAGACGGTTGCGTCAATACGATCACATTGAGCGGCTATTTCTGTTAATAAATGCTAAATTAGTGTTATGTAGATAGCAAGTAGTGTGGGTCTAACCCAACCATTTTAAGCAGCAAAGGGCATGTGTTAAGGTATTCGGTCAAACCACTGGCTTCGGTATCATAATCAGGAGACCAAAACTTATATACCACTGGTTTGTTCACCTCGCCATACTCTAAGCAGCATTCAACGCCATCCTTTCCATGAACGCTGGCCTTTGAGAAATCACTGTGTTGAAGATTGGCCAATACCTTACACAATGCGCTGTACTGCTGTTCACCCAAACTAAAAGTAGTATCTCTTTGCGTATACATCAATTCTAAACTTTGCTCCATAGGCCTAGAAATAAGATGAACAGCAGCACCATTCCCATTTCTCGTAAGTTCAACCACCACCGTGGCATCCGAAATTCGCTTGGAATGCTCAATGGTCAGCCTAATAAATTCAATTTTCTGTTGCTTTCCGCTGCAGGAAATCAACATTCCCACTGACAATAAAACGAGTAGAATAATTTGTGATTTATGATGTAGCATACCACGAAAAGAATTTTAGGGCAGCAAACCGATCTAGTAAGTTGCTCATCAACTTTATTTCACAACCTTATTGCAAACAATGCCCCATATGGTAAGTTCCTTAAGGTCAGATTTAATATCCACAGTTCTATCATTTATAAGCTTAAACTGATGACCTTCGGTATAGGTGCTATCGAAAAGCGAGCGCACAATCAGCTTCCCCTTCTTAAACGTCAACCGAGTCCAATCGCCCTGTGTTCTCCATCTGCCGGAGGTGTTTACAGTAGAAACCTTTTCGCCACTCTCCGACGGTTCCAGAGGCTTCATATACAGCGAGAATGTGTTATCCGTCCTTAAAGTCAGTTGGATATCGGCCATTCCATTGGCACCGCTATGGTAAGCCATAAGGTTGCTGCTGACCTCCTTCTTCTCATTGCTAGTTGTAGAAGTATTATGGAGCTTAGTGGCTGATGTACAGGCAGCAAGAAATATTAAAAAAATTAGAAGTATTCCTCTCATTATCGTAGTTATTGTCGGCTGGCTCAGATACCATTGCCGGATTAAATGCTTAAGATCATAGAGTTGCAAGATACACTAATAAAAGAAGAATCTATTACTAACTATGATTCACAAGTGTATAGAAATATTTCAACGCCATCATTCTAAAGTAAGAGAGAAGGCCATTTGCATTCCTACACTATATACCAAATGCCAGCTTTATTCCAGCAATTGTCATGCCTGCTCCCATAATAGCAAGGATTAGCCCCATGAGCTTCCCCAAGACGGCAATTAGGTTGGCACCTAAAGTTTTAACAATTCGCTCGCTGAGCTGAAATGCCCAGTAGGTTAGATAAATCATGATCGCAAAAATGGCAATAACAATCCCAATGCGCAGCAGGCTAGCATCGGTAACGCTGTTCATGGCCGTAACAATGGTTCCTGGGCCGGAAAGAATGGGAATGGCCAGTGGTGATATGGCAATTCCATCGTCGAGATCCACCTCCTCTGGATTGTGTATCTTCGACTTTTGAGAAAGCAGCATCTCAAAACCAATGTAGAAGATAAGAATGCCGCCGGTAACTTTAAACGCCGGGATGGTAATTCCAAACAGCTCAAAAATATACTTCCCAAGAATAACAAAAACTACCACAATCAAAAAGGCAGTAATGGATGCAGTTTTTGCAATACGCTTCTTTGTCAGCTCGCTTTTCCCTTCAACCAAACCGAGGAAGATGGGCACGTTGGCAATGGGGTTCATTATGGCAAAGAACCCCGTAAATACTGTTAACGAAAATGTGAAAATGCTGTCGTTCATGGTGAAATACCTAGTTTATACAAACACGAAAACCTCCCTAAAGACTTTGGGGTTTGAACTGCGTTTTCATGGATATGCAATCTACGTTAAAGAAACAGGTGGGCCAATACAATAGTTCACCTCCAACCTACCATAGGCCAGTATAGCCCCCGTTAAATCAGAAAAAGGTTTGCCGCACAAATCCTCATAAAAAACATGGGGTCGCACGTTTGACTCCGACTGGGGTCGCTCAAGAAAATACCATACTCTTGGATGGAACAACCGAGACGTTCGCTCTTTCGTCGCTATTATTCATTTGTCAAAATGCAAAAATTCACCAAAATCATCAGCGTACAAACCCCTCCATCGCCAGCCGCACGGCGTGCGAAAAGC
>DATKVT010000073.1 GCA_035529935.1 Williamwhitmania sp.
GAAGATGGCAAAAACCCAGAAAGCGTTTTCGGTGGTGGCAACGCTGGTGAGGATACACCTGATTAGCATGCTAGACGTTTTTGAGCTGCTCCGCAGCACCAGGCGAAGCTACTTAAACAAGCGGGGGTCGCCAGCTTTAGAGGCTCAAATTAAACTTGCTTTTTGAGGGGGTGCCATTTGCGTAGCAAGAATAATGCCTTTGTTTATTGGTGTGCAGAGTCAAAAACCTGTTATTCTAAATTTAGTCGGACAGTAGTGATTATATATGTTAGGTTATTCTGTAAAATAATTAACTTAGTTCTAGAATTTTTATATTGAGAAATGATGTAACTATTAAAATATCAAATGTTTAATCTTAATTCATGCAAATCATGAAAAAAACTTTACTGCTTTTTTTTATAATGCTGTGTCTCGTGGGTGTTGATTTTGGTCAAGTTAAATGGAGCCAATATCAAGGACCTTTTGCTGGTAATGTAGTTTCTTTTGCAACGTATGGAGATACCCTTTTTGCAGGGACTGGCACTATTGGGGTCTTTAAGTCTGCCGATTTTGGTAAAACTTGGACACGTTCAATAGACATTAATGGTTCTTGTGGAGCTATGTTTACTATTGATACATTGATTTATGGTAGCAGAGATGCGTGTCCAACGGTTTCCCATGATGGAGGGAGGAATTGGCGATATTATCCAATGTTGGACGGAATTATTCTTGGCTACTCATTTTTTGAAGATACTCTTTATGCCGTGTCTTCAGCAGGTGTATATGCTTACAGCAACGATTCAGATTCCTGGTTGTTAAGCAGTAATGGTCTTGGAAACGATGGTGATCCATGGTCCAAAGTGCCTACAGAAATGTGTGTTTTAGGTGATAGTTTGTTTTGTGGCACCCATACTGGTCTTTATTGTCGAAGCAAAAACACTCCATGGCTCGAAATCTCCAAATCTGCTTCTGGTTTGAACGTTGATTATGGAGTGCAGCATATTTGTAGTTTGGATAGCCTTTTATTTGCAACAAGTTTCGCCAATCAGATGATTTTTCAATCTTCTGATACTGGCAAGCATTGGACTAATATTGGTGATTTTTTTGACAAATCGACGCTGTTCAATAAAATATTGGGGTATAATGATACACTTTGGCTGGCTACTAACCAAGGTGTTTTTAATTATGATTTAAAGAATCATCAGTGGCAAAAGGTTGCTGAAGAGGCTTTTACATACTTGTATACCAAGGATTCCTTGTTATTTGGGTCTAACGATTTTGGTTTGTACCGTTGGGACAAGAAAAAAAGAAATTTTTGTCTTTCTAATTTTGGTATTAATAACTCCAAGGTTTATGACATTGCCTTGTTTAATGATAAACTAATAGCAGCAACTAATTCCGGATCGTTTTTTATTCCTGATACAAGCAAAACTTGGTACTCATTCAATAATACCCGCAACCAAATTTGTTATACACTAGGGGCGGCGGATTCTTTATTGTTATTAGGGACTTCGAATGGTCTTTACTCTCTTATTCCAGACTCTACCGATTTTAAACCTATTGCAAGAGATTATTTTACTTGCACTGTTTGGGATATTGATTTCTTAGATACATTAATATATGCTGCTACAGATGATGGCCTTTTTGTATCAAAGGATACGAGTAAAACGTGGAAAAATCTTGATCCTGCTTTTGGACAAGCACTTAAAGTCGCTACCTGCGACACTCTAGTTTTTGTTGGCAATGCTAATGGGCTTTATGAACTTGAAAATAATCATTTGCAACTAATCGGTTTTAATGGGGCAGGAGTTCGAACTTTAAAAATTATTGATGGCGTTGTTTTTGTAAGTGACTATTATAATGGGTTGAACTATAAGTCTACCGATACATGCAAGACATGGAAGCCAATGGATATGATTGAGTACTCCCCATTTTATGATTTGTTGAAACGTGGTAATAACTTATATGCAACAAGCACCTTGCATATCTTTTATTCTAGCGATATGGGAGACACTTGGGATACTTGGACGGAACAAGGCATGCCTGATTTGTATATTTACAGGATAATCGAGGGCAAGGATGCATTTTATACCGCAACCTTTGGTCAAAGCATATGGACTAGAGAGTATTTGAGTGAGGCCGCAGTTAATACTTCGTCATGTGGAGTGGTTAGTGATGGAACAATAAGCAAGATTCCAGCAAATACTAATGCTGATTCATTAGAAAAAAAATTATCACTAACATATGGCGCGTCTGGCAATATCGTTCATAATAGACGCGGAGATAATTCAATAATCAATTCTGGCGACATGCTTAGGGTGACTGCTGAAAACGGCATTGACTTTAAAGACTATTTACTCCAATTGGCTTCAACTGAAGCCATACTAACCTCCAGCATCTTTGAAGTGGATCAGGATCAGAACATCGTTACAGTTCCTGATAATACTTCGTTGTCCGATTTCAAGGCAAATGTAACTGTTAGTAGTGGTGCCTCCTTTGAAGTTTATAATGAAGATGGCATAACTATCGCCTCTGAATTAGTGTCTGGTTGTATTGTTAAGGTGTTAGCCGAAGATGGTGTTTCAACACATGCGTATACCATTAGCGTAGCTACAACTGTGGTAAATAACGAATATGCTAAGATTCAGATTTATCCAATTCCTGTTGTTGATAGACTCTACATAAATGGCGTTGACTTAAATGCTGTGTGTTCAGTTTTTGATATGGCTGGCCAAGTTGTAGCAAAAAGCAGAAGTTATGATAATTGGGGCATTGATGTAGCATTTTTGCCAAAAGGTAGCTACGTGTTGTGTCTTGAGCAAAATGGTAAAAAAACATTTTTCAAGTTTGTTAAATAGGCTTGACATAAATTGAGTCTAAAAGGAGCGGGTGATGTAAAATATTTACATCACCCGCTTATTTTTTACTATCGAAGACTCTTTAAGGTATTCGTTATTTCTATTACGTTCTTATTCTCTTCACGTAAACCCTCTTGTCGTCGCCAATGTCGTAGAAGTCGCGGAAGGTGGCCTCAAGGGTGCAGCCGGCAGCCTCGTAGAATTTTTGGGTAGGCCGGTAGAGCTCCTTAGCCGATGTTTCGATGTAGATGGCACTACCGCCCATCTTCTCCACGTCGCGGGTAACCTCGTTGAGCAGAATTTTTCCAATGCCCTTCCCCCGTTGGCTGTTATGCACTACAATCCAGTAAAGATCGTAGCTGGTTTTTGTGCAGGGAATTAACCCATAGCAGGCGTATCCCGCAGGTTTGCCATCGATATCGGCAAAAATCACCTCGTAACCACTCTCGCTGCCCTTGCTGTATGCCTCCTCTACCAGCTCAACGGCCACGGGGATCTCATGGTCGTAAAAAAAGTTGGTTGAGGTTACAATATCCCGAACGGCCTCTATGTCCGACTCCCGAACCTCTTTTCGAAGTGTGATTTCCTTTTGCATGTTGGGTTGCCCGTTTGTGTGATTATTACTTGCGAAAAGCATCCGCAATGATGCGTTCCACCATTTGTGCATTCGATAGTCCCGCTTGCCTGCAGGCGGCAACAAAGCCGCTGTCGGGAGAGATGCAAGGGTTTGTATTTACCTCCAGAATCAATGGCTGGCCATTGGCATCTACTCTGAAATCTACCCTTACGTAACCTCTTAATCCTAGAGTGTTCCAAGTCTGTAGGCAGAGTGTCTCCAGTTTTTTTAGTAATGGAATATCGCTATCGCTGTATTCGAAAGTTCGCTGGGTATGAATGTATTCAAACGAATCCTCTTTCCACTTTGCGGTGTATCCAACCACCTTTGGCTTGTCGGCGGGGTAATCGAGAAAGCGAATCTCTGCGGGTGGCATCACCTGTGGTCCATTTTTCACTGCAAGTATGGAGATGTTGAACTCCCTTCCGTCGATGAACTCCTCAATGAAGTAGGTTTCGTCGCTCAGCTGCTTAATTTTTTCAACCATCTCGTGGTTGTTGCCATCGAACACCGAGTGCTCGTCGAGTCCCAGTGAGCCCTCTTCCCAAATGGGCTTTAGAATGTAGCGCTTATTTGCATCTGCCACAAAATTCGATGGCATATGCCATGGTGCCGTTGGAAGTCCAGCAGCAGCAAGAAGTCTCTTGGTGAGCACCTTGCTGGTGGTTACGAAGATTGCTTCGGTGTGCGAACCGGTGTAGGGTATTCCCAACGTGTCGAGATAGGCTGGGGAGAAGTGGACCAGGCTGCCCTTGTTGTTGATGGACTCCACGAGGTTGAACACAAACTCTGGCTTGGCTGCGGCAATGGCCTTGGCCGCCTTCTTCAGCTTTATGGAGAGTGGAATGGCAACCGGGAGATAGCCCAGCTGAAGCATGGCTTCGGAAACCAGCTGAACTTGGTCGAGCACATCGGCCTCATCGGCTAGGGCGTTCTTCGATAGCTTGTTGAAGAGGATTACTGCCGTTTTTGGACTCATGGCTTGGGCATATTAAAGTGTAGCCGTTTTGCAGCCGACTCCATAATTTCTTTGATGAGCTGGGTGTAGGTGTAGCCTGCTTTGTAGGCAAGAATGGGAAGATCGGAGTAAACTAGATTTAGCCCAGCCAGCGGGTTCACCTCAATAAAGTTGGGCACACCATGCTTGTCCATCCTTAGGTCGACACGGCCACCATCTCTGCACCCAAGCGCATTCCAGGCTTCAAGCGCAACCTTGTAGCATTGTTGGGCAACCTCGGGCTCAGGAACGGTATACTCAACCCTGTTGTGGTAGTTCTCCTTTACAAATAGGGAGTAGATGGTTTCGGCAGATTGGTCGGTGATGGTAATTTCCATTATTCCAACCGTGTGGGCATCGCTGCCAGTTCCTACAATACCAACGGTAAACTCTCGACCCGGCAGAAACTCTTCCACAAGCACTGGTTGACCAAACATTTCCAGTAATTCGATGGTGTTAACTCGGAATTCCTCCTTTGTTCTAACTAGGGATTTTCCTGTAATACCTTTACCGGTTCCTTCTGCAACTGGCTTAATGAATAAAGGGTATGTCAACGAAATTTTTTCAATATCGTTTGGAGTTTCAACCACGGCAAATGGGGCGGTTGGAATACCTCTGTCCCGAATGATGTGCTTGGTCATGCCCTTGTGCAGTGTTAAGCTCAGAACTAGCGGGTCGGAAAACACGTAGGGAATTTTATAGGCATCCAAAATGGCTGGAACCTGCGCCTCTCGGCCAATGCCATACACACCTTCAGCAATATTGAATACCAAGTCCCATCGTTTCCCAGCAACGAGAGCTTGCGTTAGCTCCACTATGTTACCAATGCGTTCGGTGTTAAACCCAAGTTCGCCAAGTACGTTTTCAAAGCCAACAATGGTATCTTCGGAATCAAATTCGGCAACCTCCTCTTTGGTGAAACCATTCTTAAGGTAGGTGCTTTTTAAATCGTAGGTTAGCCCTATGGTCATTATGCTTTAAGCATTTTTTGGTTCGAAAATAGGGGATAGCTGGTGGCCAATCCCTTAAAAAAGTTTCTGGCATTAACGCCAATGTTGGCTGTTCTGTAGCCACCCTCCTGAACTATCAGCGTTGGAAGTTTTAGTGCTCCTATGAGTAAACCATTTTCGTAGAAATCGGGAGCGGTGAGACTCCAACTGCCCGTGGGGTCACCTTTGGCAACGTCGAGACCAAGTGCAACCACAAGGAATCGCGGGTTGAAGGCTTTTACTTTTTTTATGGCCAGCTGAAGTGTCTCACGATACTGCTTTCCATCTATTTTTTCGGACAATGGGAAATTTACGTTAAACCCCAATCCAGGGCCTTCTCCCTTTTCTTCCTTGAATCCTGAAAAGTAAGGATAGGCAAAGGAGGGATGACCGTGAACGGATATGGTGAGCACGTCATTTCTCTTATAAAAAATATTCTGTTGGCCGTTACCGTGGTGGTAGTCAATATCGAGTATGGCCACCTTACCATAATCCGATAGCATTTGAGCCGCAACTGCATTGCTGTTAAAGTAGCAGAATCCTCCAAATACCTTACTCTCGGCGTGGTGACCTGGTGGACGAACGAGGGCGTAGGCAACAGGGTAATCCTCAATAATTTTTTCGGCGGCTGTCAGCGCGCAGTCGACAGCTCTACGAGCAGCCAGAAAGGCGTTGCGCGTGATGGGGGTAAAGGTGTCGATGCAGTAGTACCCGGCAGCCACCGTTCTATCCTTGGGTGGGCGAGTAGTATTCCTAATTGGAAATACGTATGGGTAGAGCGACTCTGACGGAGATATGTCGGCGCAAACCTTCTTAAGATAGTTGTATAAGGAGTAGTGGTGCACCGCCTTGATGTATTGCTCTGAAAAAGATTCCGGAGGAATTTCTTGAAAAATTTCGGTTTTGAGAATCTCCTTTTTAATGCTATCAATCCTTACGGGCGACTCCACATAGCCACGCTCGCGAACGTGGTGAATGTTATGCTTGTCGTTAATTACAAGAATGATTTTTTTTCGAATGGGAACGGTACTTCCCTCTGACACGTGGTTTTCTCTCTTCCGATATCGAAAAGGTCTACGTTCAACTAAACCCTCGCCTATGGAGTTAACCACCATGTTCCTGTAGTTCTCGGGGCAGAGGTCGGCATACTTTCTTTCCAGAATGGCCTTCACAATCTTTCGCAGCTCCAATCCCATTAGAGGTGTCTCTCTGTCGAGGTCGTCGTAAACTAGGTGTGGCGGACAGGTGTCCGTTTCCGATAGAGGTGTTTCGTATAGGGTGTTGGCGATGGGGCGAGCTCCAAAGGCTTCGTAAAAGCGTAATCGCCTTTTATTTTCTAAAATTAGATCGCTGTTTTTGCAAAGGGTTAGTTCATCGGGAAGGCACTCAAAGAATAGCCCTGATGCCTTCAAGTTTTTCCCTTCTTCACGAACTCGTTGGTAAAGTGCTCCCCCAACTCCACCTGATATTATGTCTTTGTGGGTGGCAATGTAATCGAGAAAGCAGAATCCAAGGTCAGGTGCATGGTAAAGAAAGGCAAATCCTTTAACCATTCCGCTGTAGTCGTCGGCCACCAAGAGTTTGGTGGTAAACTTATACTTTAATGGATTGCGAAGTTGTTCCGGTATGAGGTCAAACTTCTCAGCATCAACTGCGCCGAAGTGAGATTTTAGAATCTCCTTGACCTGTTCAATAGCTTCCTTATCCCTTGGATAACTGTCGCTTACTACGGTTCTTATCCGGAACATAACTCTACAAAATATGTATTGAAAGGTTGCTTAGTCGAAGTCGGGGTAATAAAAGGTTTTGTCCTCGTAGTTTTTAAGAATAATCTGACCTTTTTCATCCCTACCTTGATAATACTCTGGCAGCAGCGGGATTTTTCCACCTCCACCAGGTGCATCAATTACATAGTGCGGAACAGCATACCCCGATGTCCAACCTCTAAGACCTTTGATTATCTCGAGGCCTTTCTCAACTGGTGTCCTAAAGTGCGTTGAGCCTGGAATTGGATCACATTGGTAAAGGTAGTATGGTCTAACTCTATTTCGTAGCAGGCCCTGCATTAAATTCTTCATGGTTTCCAGGTTGTCGTTGATGCCTTTTAGCAGAACGGTTTGGCTACCGAGGGGAATACCAGCATAGGCAAGACGGCTGCAGGCCTCTTTTACCTCAGGCGTAAGCTCGTCGGGGTGTGTGAAGTGAATGCTGATGAACAGCGGATGATATTTGCGCAGAATGGCTGTCAACGAAGGTGTAATGCGCTGTGGTAACACAGCAGGAACCTTGGTGCCAATTCTAATTATCTCTACATGGTCAATGGCCCTTAACCTCGATAGCAGATACTCTAACCGATGATCCGGCAAGGTTAGCGGATCTCCTCCCGATATCAGCACGTCGCGCACCTCGGTATGCTCACGAATGTACTCAATGGCCTGATCCCAAATAGTGGTTCCAAAGTGTACCTTGTCCTTGGCAACCATATGCGAACGGGTGCAATAGCGGCAGTAGGTGGAGCAAAATCCTGTGGCTAGAAATAGAACTCTGTCTGGATAGCGGTGCACAAGATTTGGGAGTGGGCTGCAGTGCTCCTCGCTGAGCGGATCCGACTCCTCTCCAGCAGAAAGAATGGTCTCTGCATGAGTGGGCACTACGCTTTTACGAATAGGCTGATTGATGTTGTAGGGATCAATTAAACTAGCGTAGTAGGGCGTAATTCGAAGTGGTAATGAGTCGTTTTCATCTGAAATTGGCTGTTGCTCATCATGGCTAAGCCGGAGAAGTTGTCGGAGTTGGCTGTAGGAGGTAATGCCGTTTTTGAGTTGCCATTGCCAGGAGTTCCAGTCCTGATCGGATAACCCGGGATAGTTTTTGGTGATAAATTCTCTTGCTTGGCTAGAGATTGGAAAGGTTTCGGATTTTGGTTGACTAACTCTTTTTTCTAGTGTTTGAGTGGTGTTCTTGTGGTTACCACCCAGTGACGGAGGCTCATCTTCGTCGATTGAAACTTCGTTTACCATGTAAACTGCTGTTTCTTTGTTTTGGTTATTCATGATAACTATTTGTTGTTTAAGATTATGCGTTGTTTTTTAGTTAGAATTATCATGCACAATAATAGTGCATTTTTGACTTGATTGCACTTTTTTTACAAAAATCTTATTAACCGTCAACTTTTTTTTGGTAACCGATCATTCATCGCTTGGTTAACCAACAAAATATAGGTATTCAACAGGGTGTAAGATAGGCGTTTGAACTTTTATTAACAATTTCCATTGCCAGTTGTGGGTTGATTGGATTGGAGATTGACTTAGTGAAGGCGTTTTTGGGGTTAATGGTTTAAAATTCAATCAATAAAAGTTCAAAGATGCCCATTGCAAGTTTCATCTATAAGTATCGTTCCTAAAAATGATTTCATGACGTAATGCTGCTGTAGGTAATTTTTGAAAAAACTAGGAAATAAATCCAATGAGGCTATGGACAGTTTGTCTTGCTTTTAAACCAAAAAAGCGTGAGGAACTATACCTCCGAGCCGGTGTTGGATGAAAACTTAGAACTATTGGTCAGAGCAGGCATGGCCGCTCCAACTTCGGTCAATCTTCAGCCGTGGGGCTTTGTGGTGATTACCAACAGGCGTAAGCTCAATAGGTTGGCGGATAAGTTACCCTATGCCAAGATGTTGGCGGGTGCCCCTGTGGCAATTGTTGTATGCGGCAATACTCTTAAAACGCTTCTCGGCTGGGAACAGCAATTATGGATTCAGGACTGCTCTGCTGCTTCGCAAAATATACTGTTGGCCGCTGAGGCTCTTAGACTAGGAGCGACCTGGACTGCCGCATTTCCCGATCCAGCTAGGATGCGGGTGGTGGCCGATGAACTTCACCTACCCGATTACGCCATCCCGCTCAATGTAATTCCTGTGGGCAATCCAGAGGGCGATAACCAGCCAAAGGAAAAGTGGAGACCTGAACATATACATAGGAATAGGTGGTAGCTAGTTTATAGCCATATTCGGATCTCTTTCTGCCATGCTATTGCGATAGTTTTTGCAGATGAAGTAGTGAGAATATCAAAAAAAGCTACTAAATTTGCGCGCTCGATGATGAGATCGAAATTCTTTGTATAAAGCTTTGTAAGTCATGCAAAGTTTTATACTTTTGCACTCCAATTGTAATGAAATAATTTTTTACCGATGTACGCAATTGTTGATATAGCAGGACAACAGTTCAAGGTTCAGAAAGATCAGAAGATTTACGTGAACCGTTTGGTGGGCGAAGAAGGAGCTCAGGTAAGTTTTGACCAAGTTTTCATGATTGATAATGAGGGTCAAGTTAAGGTTGGTGCTCCCACCGTTAAGGATGCTAAGGTATCCGCCAAGATTCTTAACCACCTAAAGGGTGATAAGGTTATCATCTTTAAGAAAAGGAGAAGAAAAGGCTACAAATTGAAACGTGGTTTCCGCGCTAGCCTTACCCGCATTCAGATTGAAGAAATTGTTGCATAATTGATAAAACCTTTCGGAAATGGCACATAAAAAAGGTGTTGGTAGTTCTAGGAACGGTCGTGAATCCGAAAGCAAACGCTTGGGCGTAAAGCTTTTTGGTGGACAGGCCGTAAAGGCCGGTAACATTATCGTGCGTCAGCGTGGTACTGTTCACAATCCTGGAAAGAATGTTGGCATTGGTAGAGATCATACCCTCTTTGCAATGGCCGATGGTATTGTAACTTTCCAGAAAAAAAGAGACGATAAGTCTTTTGTTTCGGTGATTCCTGCTGCCGAATAACACAAAATATTTGGTACATTAGCTCCTGATATTTGCTGTCGTTGGCAGTAAATATCAGGAGTTTTTATTTGACTATAATATTCACTACTATGCTCACCCTAAAGCAAATCCGTGACAACACCGCTGAGGTTGTCGAGCGCCTTTTGGTTAAAGGCTTCGATAGCAAGCAGCTGGTTAATGAAATTCTTAAGCTCGACGATGAGCGTCGTTCGGTGCAAAGGTCGCTGGACGACAATCTTGCTGAAATCAACAGAATATCAAAGGAGATAGGCATGCTCTACAAGCAGGGCAAGCAGCAGGAGGCTGATGCTGCCAAAGAGCAAACCTTTCAGATTAAGGAGCAGTCGAAGATGCACTCACAGCGGCTGGCTGAGGTTGAGGAGCAGCTAAATGCAAAGCTGGTGGTGATTCCAAATTTACCCCACGCTTCGGTCCCCAAGGGCAAAACTCCAGAGGATAACGTGATTGTTCGGCAGGGTGGGCAAATGCCAACCTTGGCTGCCGATGCGGTTCCCCACTGGGACTTGGCCAAGAAGTACGACATCATCGATTTTGAGCTTGGCAATAAGCTAACCGGTGCAGGATTTCCGGTTTTTAAGGGTAAAGGTGCTCGTTTTCAACGATCGCTTATCAGCTTTTTTCTCGATAGAAATACTGCTGCAGGCTATACAGAGGTGCTCCCTCCATTTATGGTTAATGCTGAGTCTGGTTATGGTACCGGTCAGCTCCCCGACAAAGATGGGCAGATGTACCACGTAACCGTTGACAACCTATACATGGTTCCCACCGCCGAGGTGCCGGTAACCAATATTTTTAGAGACGTTATTCTCGAAGCTGCTGAGCTGCCTGTAAGGATGACTGCCTACACCCCCTGCTGGCGTCGCGAGGCTGGTAGCTACGGCAAGGATGTGCGTGGACTCAACCGCCTGCACCAGTTCGACAAGGTGGAGATTGTTCAGGTGTCTCATCCCGACACCTCCTACGAGGCCCTTGAGGGAATGGTAAAACACGTGGAATCAATTATTCAGGCACTGGGTTTACCATACCGAATTCTACGTCTCTGTGGAGGCGATATGAGTTTTACCTCAGCCTTGACTTATGATTTTGAAGTTTACTCGGCTGCGCAGAAAAAGTGGTTGGAGGTTAGCTCGGTTTCAAACTTTGAGTCGTTTCAATCTAACCGACTAAAGCTGCGATTCCGCGAGGATAAAAAGACTCAACTGGCCCATACGCTCAATGGAAGTTCTCTTGCACTGCCTCGCATTGTGGCAGCCTTGCTCGAAAATAACCAATCGGAAAAAGGTATTGAAGTTCCTGATGTGCTTAAACCTTACACCGGTTTCGATTACATCGATTGATGAGAACAAAAATTATATAATACGAAAGGGACGGTTCATGGCTGTCCCTTTTTTGTTGGCTGCACCTAAGCAAGAAATAATTGTGTATTTTCGAAAAAAAAAGATTCATGAAGGGATACATTGTTAATCTAACTGTAAATGTGGATAATGCATACACTTTGCCTTGGATAACTTGGGCAAGAGAGGACTTCTTCCCATTTCTAAAGCAGTGGCCTTTTGTGCAAGATATCGTATTTACAAGGGTGATTTCTCGAGAAGAGGACGGAAACACTTATTCCATTCAGATTGTTCTAACAAATCAACAAGGAGTGGCATATTTTGAGCGCGATTGTATGTCCTACTTTACCAATATGGCTAGCAATCAATTTTCGGGGAAGGTTGTTTTCTTTAAAACGCTGCTGGAGCTCCAGTAATTATACATGAAGCCCAATACCAGAGCATATATTTATGGGGGATTTACAGTCCTGTTTTGGGGAACCTCTGCATCCGCTTTTAAAATAGGGTTGCAGCAGCTTAGTTTCATTCAGCTGCTTTTTTTAGCCAACCTAACCTCTGTATTCATTCTGCTTGGGTTTTTGATTTACCAGGGCAAACTTTTAACCGTGTGGCCAACCAACAGGAAGGATTGGGGATACTCGGCGTTGTTGGGATTACTGAACCCTTTTGGCTACTACCTCATTCTCCTTAAGGCATATACATTACTTCCTGCACAGGTGGCTCAGCCACTAAACTTTGTATGGCCTGTGGTGTTGGTGTTTTTGGCCGTTCCCATATTGGGCCGAAAACTTTCGGGGTGGAGCATCCTATCGCTGCTCATTAGCTTTGTGGGGGTGGCAGTAATCTCTTCTCAAGGAAAACTTACAGGGTTGGCCAATACCAGCTTGTTGGGTGTGTTCCTTGCACTTTTCAGTTCCCTACTCTGGGCGCTTTTCTGGGTTTTCAACGTAAAGGATCGGCGTGCCGAGGAGGAGAAACTTTTTCTAAACTTTCTTTTTAGCCTAATTTATCTGATTGCTATTTCTCCATTTATTCCAGACTTTTATATCATTAATACAGGTGGTATTTGGGCTGGCGTTTACGTAGGATTTTTTGAAATGGGTGTTGCATTTTTGTTCTGGTTAAAGGCGTTGAGTTGCACAACTTCTACCGATAAGCTAGGCAACATTATTTACCTTGTTCCGTTTCTTTCCTTGGTATTCATCCACTTTGTGGTTGGCGAAACAATATTCTGGACAACATTTGCTGGGCTTTGCCTTATAGTGTTTAGCGTGGTTTTTCAGCAGGTTATGGATAAACGAATAAACCGTCGAGTATGAAAATGCTTTTTAGAATGGGCGTTGTTACTGCCTTGGCAGCATCGCTGTTTTTAACGAGTTGTACCAAGGAGAGCAGCGTTTCCGAGGTAGACTATGCCAATACGCAGCTGTATCAGATAATGCAATCTTACTATCTGTGGTATGATCATGTACCAAAGGTTAATCCTTCTGATTTCTCAAATCCCTCGGCACTCATGGATTCGTTGCGGTATAAGGCCTTAGACCGCTACAGCTTTGTGATGAGTTATAACGAATATGTCTCCTACTTCCAGCAGGGTGTTTACGTTGGTTATGGTATTTCACTGGCATTTGACGACCAAAACAACCTTCGCCTTGCCTACATTTTCGACGATAGCCCATTGAAGGCCGCTGGTGCTACTCGTGGCTGGATAATCAATTCGATAAACGGTACGGTTCCTACCTCTGGCAATCTCAGCTCGCTGCTTGGTCCAGCCACCGAAGGCTACTCGGCCACCTTTGCCATGACCGATTTAAACGGCGTTGCTCATCAGGGCGTTTTTGCCAAGAAGCAGGTGGCCATGAATACGGTTTTGGCAAAGAAAATACTAAATATTGGAGGTGAGAGGGTTGGCTATCTCTCGTTTTACAGCTTCATTGATAATTCGGTGGCCGAGTTGGATTCGGCATTCAAATATTTTGAAGAAAATAGTATTACCAAGCTGGTGGTGGATCTTCGTTATAATGGTGGTGGACTCACCAATGTGGCTACGCAGCTTGCCAGCGAGATTATTGGTAATGGCAATAGCTCCAACGTGTTCTATCGCTTTGTAAACAATAACCTACACTCCAACCTCGACAGCACCGTTTACTTTGAAAACAGCACCTATGCAGCTAGCGGCCTTACCAGCGTGGCGTTTATTACCACCGCCAATACTGCATCCAGTAGTGAGTTGGTAATTAATGGGTTAAAACCATATATGGATGTTAAATTGGTTGGTTCAACTACCTATGGAAAACCGGTAGGTATGTATATCTTCTTCGATAAGAATTATAGCTATGCCTTTTTTCCCATCTGCTTCTCTACACAAAATTCACGTGGTGTAGGCGATTACTATTCCGGTATTCCCGTGGATATTGCTGCATCTGACGATCTTGCCAAGGATTTTGGAGACCCAACAGAAGATTCAATGGCAAAAGCGTTGCAGGCTCTTGGCGTCTCTACAACTCGAGGCTATTCCGTTACGGCTCCATCAGTTCAACGAGTTTTACCAAATGGTGCATTTGGCGTAATTTTAGGCTCCTACTAATGGCTGATGTTGGCGAAAAAATAATTCTTGGCATCGACCCAGGTACAACCATGATGGGCTATGGAATTATTAGGGTTGAGGGAAAGAAGATGAGCTTGGTGGTGCTTGGGGTTATTGAACTTAAGAAGTATGCCAACCACTACATTAAGCTGCAGAAGATATACGAGCGGGTGAGCCAGCTAATTGATGAGTATCATCCCGACGAGCTGGCCATTGAGGCACCCTTCTTTGGGAAGAATGTGCAGAGTATGCTTAAGCTGGGAAGGGCACAGGGCGTTGCCATGGCTGCTGCGCTTATGCGCGATATGCCTATTTTTGAGTATGCCCCTCGCAAGATAAAGATGAGCATTACAGGAAGGGGCGAGGCGTCGAAGGAGCAGGTTGCTGCTTTGCTACAAAGCATGCTGCAAATAAAAGATTTGCCAAAGGCGCTAGATGCTACCGACGGCTTAGCCGCTGCCGTATGCCACTACTTTCAATCGAGCAGTGGCGTTCCAACCTCAGGAAGCTATTCCGGTTGGAAGGACTTTTTGACCAAGAACCCAGAAAGGTTGAAGAAGTAAAGTCGTAAAAAGTTGCTCCGGATAGGGTATACCGCTTGAAAAGGCTTTTGGCCTTCGATTCAGGTTCCTGTCCGGAGCAATGCTTTAAAGCTGTTTCTTTATGGATTCCGCTATTTGCAAAAACTCTTCGGTGGTGAGCTTTAGCTTTGGCTTGCGAAAGTCGATGTCGCTTTCGTGGTTGAGCGGAATAAGATGAATGTGTGCATGAGGCACTTCTAATCCAAGAACGGCAACGCCAATACGTTTGCAGGGAACTGCTGCTTCTATTGCCTTTGCAACCTTTTGGGCAAAGACCATTAACCCTGAAAGAGTCTCCTTTTCAAGGTCGAAAATGTAATCTACCTCAACTTTTGGAATTACCAAAGTGTGCCCTTTGACCACTGGATTTATGTCCAAGAAGGCAAAGTAGTGCTCGTCCTCTGCAATTTTGTAGCAGGGGATTTCGCCATTAACAATTCTTGAAAAGATGGTAGGCATGGCTTTTTAGTGGCAAGTTAGCGCGAAATTTCCATAATTTCAAAGGTTACCATCCCCGATGGTACCTGAACGTCAACCGTATCACCCACCTTCTTGCCAAGCAGAGCTTGCGCAATAGGGGTGCCAATGGATAGCCTTCCCTCCTTTATGTTGGCTTCACTTTCGGCAACCAACAGATAGACCATTTTTGCCTTGGTCTTCAAGTTCTTAATTGTTACTCGATTAAGAATCTGAACCTTGGATGTATCAATCTTTGATTCGTCAAGTACTCGAGTATTGGCAACAATATCATCGAGCTTGGAAATCTTCATCTCCAAAAGCCCTTGAGCCTCTTTTGCTGCATCGTACTCAGCATTTTCGGAAAGATCTCCTTTATCTCTTGCCTCTGCAATCTGGCGCGAAATGGCAGGTCTTTCCACGTTTTTAAGTTGGTCGAGTTCGGCTTTTAATCGCTGTAACCCTTCTTCCGTAACGTAATTTACCTGTGCCATAAATATCTGTTTATAAGGGGTAAATAAAAAAGAATTCCGATTACTCGGAACTCTCCCTAATGGGGGCAAATATACTAAAAAACTTTTCAAAAAATAGATCGCGATGATCTTCTAAAATTCCTGAAATTTAGGTTTCATCACCTCAGAGTAGAGCACCGCCTTTCGCAGGCTGAAGTCTTGGTGAAAGGCTCTGAGGTTGTTTGAATCAATCATTGAGTGCGTTTCCTTACCAATCTCGTTGTTTGCATTTATGGTGGCCTCATCCTGAGCATCGGTTTCAAAGGCTCCAATGTGTGAAAATACCTCCTGGTTGGCAAAAAAATCATTCTCGTCCGGCAATATGTCTAATGACTGGAAGATTCCGTTGGCAGGGCTGTCAAGGTCCTCATCCCTACTTTGAAGAATAACATCTTCCTTCGATTCATCCTCAATGGTGGAGTAGCGAAAGGAGGTTGGCTTTGGTTCAGGTGCAGGCTCAGTAACGGGTTGCTTTTTGCCAAAACTCTCAAATATCTCCTCAAATGGGTCGGCAGACTGCTTGGGTGTTGTTGCGGCCTCCTCACCAAATAGAGCGTCGAGAAAAGAGCCGCCACCAGCTTTTGGTGCATCCTGTTGCTTCTTTTTACCAAGAACTTTCGTCAAGATGAATATCCCGATGGCAATGATGTAGATGATGGTGCTCTTATCCATGACGTTGTCTTTTTTTCTTTGTTGTGGCTATTTTCTGCCTTTTCGTTTCTACCTGATAGGGCATACTGCCATTCTTCATCTCTTGCTCCAGTTCCTTTCTTAGTTTTGGCGACTGATTGGCCAAATGCATTTTTATGCTTGCCTTTCTTGCCTTCTCATATTCCCTCTCCTGTTTTTCTTTGATTCTGTCAGCCAGCCGCTCTTTCCGCTTTTTGTCACGGTTGTAGCGCATTCTGATAATTTTTCTCGATAAGGGATCTTTTATGGGACCAATATCGATACAATACTTTTTTGTACTTTGCGCTGAAGTTTTTGGAACTACAGAAAATAACAAAATAGCTACCAGTATCGTTTTAACATGAAACCTCATTGTCACAAATTTACAATTTTTAATGGAACAAGTGTTTCGTAAGATTAGTTTTATTTTGCTTTTCCCAATCCTCTTGCTCTCGTGCAACAAGGAGATTGTGAATCCTGTTCCAGACGTGACTGTCAACTTTCAGATAAATCTGGATATGCCGGATGCCAACAATCTTAACTTTCCCCTAAATTCCATTATCGTGCCGAATTATGGCTACCAGCTACACGGCGTGATTATTTACAACTCCGGTGTTGATGGGTATTATGCATTTGATGCTACCTGTCCCAATGACCTCGGTCAGGCAGTCGCTATCGACCCTAATAATCCTCAACAGGTGGTTTGCCCCAAATGTAAAAGAGTCTACTCCTTGCCGGGCTATGGCTATCCTACAAGCGGCGGGGGCTATTCCTTAAAAAAGTATTCGGTAAATGCCAGTGGTCGCCTACTTTTTGTTTACAATGGTTACTAGCTTATTCTTCAAAAAAAATTCTCAAGACTAATCGATATCCTTCAACAGTTTGTTGTCGGGGTCACTGTTTAAGTGATCCTCAAAATTCTGCTGAATGGTCAGAATGTGATTCAGCACGGGCGGTGCAGATTCAATAACAGGGTCAACGCCCAAGCCGTCAAGCGCTTGGTTTACGAACTGTACCGATATTTTTTCAATCCAGATGGCTGGCACGTATGCTCTGGTTTTTGGCTCGTCGGTGTAGGTTTCTGCAATTAGGTTGGCCTGGGTAAGGTCATGAAGAATATGCCTAACCAACCGAATGGGCATGTTTAAATCGGTGGAAAGATCGGTGGCAGTTAAAGGCGGTTCCCCATTTTTAAACCGGCTTACAATTCGATGTATAACCAACAGTGAAAGGGCTCGCTTCGAACGATGGCTAATATTAACGGCTTCGTTCTCAAATTCATATAGGTGAACATTCTGTATGGCGAAGGAGATTTCCGCCCCCAGAAGCACTATTAACCAGCTGGTCTGCATCCAAATGAGGAAAAGCGGGAGGGCGGCAAAGCTCCCATAGATGGCGTTGTACTGTGAAACGCCCACCTGAAAATGTACGTAAATCCACTGCGTAATTGCAAAGAGCGTTCCGGCCACAATACCGGCCACAATTCCCGATTTGGTTTTCACAGTGGTGTTGGGCATCACAATGTAGATGAGCGTAAAAAGAACCCAGACCAGAAAGTAAGGGATTAGCTTCACCAAAAAGAAGAGAAACGGGCTTATATATCCCAGCATTTCATGCTGCTGGGTATAGGTGCCCAAGTGAGTAATAATGTAGACGTTGGTGCTGCTGGAGGCCACAACTAAAATTGGGGCAATGAGCATCATGGAGAGGTAATCGCTGAATTTACGGGTAAAGTGGCGCGGTTTGTCTATCTCCCAAATGGCGTTGAACGACCGTTCGATGTTGCCAAAAACCTTCAAGATTGACCAAAATAAAACAGCAATACCAATTCCGGCAATTAATCCACCTCCCGTACGGGCAAGCAGTGAGTTGGAAAAATCGATGAGTTTTGATGCTATCTCCTCGTGACCCTTCAGCGTGTCCAGCAGCTGGGCTTCCAACAGCTTATCGTAGCCAAACCCTTTGGCAACACCAAAGCCCATGGCCAGAACGGGAACAACGGACATCAAAGTGTAGAAGGTGAGTGCCGATGCCCTGAGCGATACCTGATCCTCCATGAACCCACGAAAAGCCAATACTATAATCCTCAGCGTACGGTAGAGGAACGACTTGTTTTTGGAAAATTGCTCCAGCCGTATGCTCCATATGCGCCTGGTGAGAAAGTGAACGGCTTCTCTGTGGAGCTGCATCAACTTGCCCTTCTTCGGCTTATGGCTTGGTATTGACCTACTTGTTTCCATACGAATAAGTTTGGTGTGTAAGTTATAGTATCAATGCCCCAGCGTGGCCTGAGTTTGTTGCCAACGCTTCTTATTCTATTTTTTTGAAATTGTCGGTTCCCTCCTCGCGCTCCAGCTCCGTTCCAACGGGCATCTTCAGGTAAGGAATTATGGCAGGGTCGTAGTTGGCAATAACGTTTACCTCGAAAAACATGCTGTTGGTGTCGTCGTCCACATACTCGTCGGTTTCGGTTCCGGAGAGGAAGCGCCAGCCGCTATCGTCATCATCCTCGCGCGTTTCGCGGTACATGTAACCCACCTTCATACCATCTACCGTAATGGTGTCGGAGGCGTAGCAGAATCCCATTGGCGGAATCAGCTCCTTAATGTCGTATGCCTTAATTCTGTATTGATTGCTTCCCATTGTGCTGTTTTGTTTGTTGCGTGAAGTTTTTTCAGGGGATAAAGTTAGCGCCATTGTTGCTGTTAACAAAATTGTGCCAGAACCCCGTTCTTCAAAGTTACTGAAAAGCTCATTCGCTGCGATATCTTTCGTTGAAAAAAGAAATTAGGAGAAGGGATGTTCCTTCTGTGAGAAATAGTTCTTAATTCCCTCTCTCGTTGCTGCCAGAGTGCTGCCAGCTGGCTTGCTGCCAATATGATGAAATCAACTTTGCGGTTAATTTGTTTCCCGACTCCTTTTTGCGAATAATCCCATTAACAATCTTTTAACAGCCGCCATAGGCCCAAAGGGTTACATTTGTTGCAATAGGAGTATGCGATATTCTGAGTTTCCTGTTCTAATGGTGCATCCTTTTTACAAAAACTCAGAATAGCCCATATAGCCAACAAATTGTAAAGACTAAACCTTATGAAAAAGTTAATCATCTTAATTGTTTGCACTCTCTTTTTGGGCATTCCGGTTGTCAACGCTGACGAAGGTATGTGGCTTTTGCCGCTCTTGCAAAAAATGAACATGGGAACAATGAAGGCACAGGGGCTAGAGCTCTCTGCCGACGATATTTATAGCGTAAATCACTCTAGCCTAAAGGATGCTGTGGTGATGTTTGGACGAGGATGTACAGGAGAGGTTGTGTCCGATAAAGGGTTGCTCATCACCAACCATCACTGCGGATTCGATTACTTTCACTCCTTCAGTAGCAAGGAGAACAATATGCTGGAAAATGGATTTTGGGCACAGTCGATGGAGGAGGAGTTGCCGGTGCCGGGTCTTACTGTTTCTTTTCTAGTAAAAATTGAAGATGTTACCGATAAGGTTAAATCGCAGCTGGATACAATTACCGATGAGTCTGCTCTTGGGTTTAAGTTGAGGCGGATAGGTCGAACCCTAGCAGGTGAGGTGGCAAAAGAGAAGGGAATGGAGGCCAGCTTGGAGTCGTTTTACAATGGAACTAAGTACTACCTCTTCATTTATCAAACATTTAGCGATGTTCGGTTGGTTGGAGTTCCTCCTGAATCCATTGGGAAGTTTGGTGGCGATACCGAAAACTTTATGTGGCCAAGGCATACTGGTGATTTCAGCCTTTTCAGGATATATGCCGATAAGGATAATAATCCAGCGGAATTCAGCCAAAAAAATATACCATACGTGCCTCACAATCATCTGAAAATATCGCTTAAAGGTGTTAAGGAAGGCGATTTTACCATGGTGCTTGGGTACCCCGGTTTTACCACTCGATACCTCACCTCTCCGGAGGTTGATGAGCTCATGGAGTCCACACATTCAATTCGCAATGAAGTTAGGGCGCAGCGGCAACAAATTATGATGAATGCAATGCGTGAAAACAGCGATATACGGCTTAAATACTCCGCCAAATATTTTGAGTCGAGCAATGCATGGGTTGTTTCAAAGTCGATGCTTGAGCTCTACCGGAGCTGTAATCTGCAGGAGAAATTCTTTCGGCGCGATTCCATTTTTAGGCAGAAGGTAAACACCTCCTCCGAATTTGGCCAAGAGTATGGCACAGCACTACCGCTTATTGAAGGAGCCGTGGCGGGAAGACGGAAGGCGATGTATGCGCATCACTTCTTAAACGAAGCACTTATGATGGGTACCGAAGTTTATGTTAATGGCATTCGAAGTTCCTATTTTGTTAAAATGCTTGGTGAACCCAACCAAGGAGGAGCCAAAATGGTTGAAACAAGGGAACGGTTGGTGAAGAATGCCAGAGCCTTCTTTCGTGATTACGACAAGGAGGTGGATCGGAAAATTACGGTTGCCATGCTAACTTTGGTGAAGAGCCATCTTACTCCTGAATACAGGCCAGTGTTTTTTAAAACTATTGATGACAAGTTTAAGGGCAATATTGAGGCATATGTGGACGATATGTTTAGGCGATCCGTGTTTGTGGACTCTGTCAAATACATGAAGATGATGTTGAAGCCCTCGGAGACAAAGTTGCAGAACGATCCTGGATTTGTTTATGCTCAGGAACTATTTAACAAGGTGCTAGAATTGAAGAATGTATACATAAAGTATAGCCCGGAACTAAAGAAAGGTAAGCAGTTGTTTATGCTAGGTTTGATTGCTATGGATTCCACAAAGGCACTATATCCTGATGCCAATTTCACAATGCGACTTAGTACAGGTAGCGTTGAAGGTTACAGCCCTCGCGATGGAATTTACGACCTGCCTTTTACTCGTTTGAAGGGCGTGATTCAGAAGGAGGATAGCACCGATTTCGAATTTGTGGTTCCACGCAAGCTCAAGCAGCTATATGCCGCGAAGGACTATGGTCGATATGGAAATAAAGGAGAGATGCCCGTGTGTTTTTTAACCACCAATGATATTACTGGAGGTAATTCTGGAAGTCCTGTGCTTAATGCCCACGGCGAGCTTGTTGGAGTTGCTTTCGATGGGGTATACGAGTCACTGGCCACCGATATTTTTTACGATAAGCAGCTGAATCGCTCAATATGTCTTGATATACGCTACTTGCTTTTTGTCATTGACAAGTATGCTAACGATAACCGCTTAATTCAGGAGATGTCATTTGCTGATTAGATACAATATTTTGTTTGTTAGTTTTAGGTTTCGGTTATGTTTTGGAGGGTGCCAAATGGCACCCTCCTTTTGTTTTGTGTTTTTCTGCCGTTGTTCATACGGTGTTTGAAAGCTGATTGTGTGAAACTAGCTGTTTTGATGCGGACTCGGACAATATGGTCGCTATCCTAAGCGCGTCTCTAGGCTCAAAAACATCTCCTCTTGATACGAGCAACACCATTCCTTATAATTGCTATTGTGTATGGCACTGGTGTTAGAACACAGCTATACCCGCTACAAACAAAGTTGGGCATTCCCATTGCTGTGGAATGCCCAACCATAAAGTGAAGTAATGTTATTCAAACGAAGGATCTTTCATCCATACTGGCATGCCTGATCCCTTAAGGTAGTACGTGAAAAAGGTCATCATTCTCTGGGTGAGGTCTACTTTGTTTTCATGCTTGTTCAGCACATGGGCATCGCCCTTGTAGTTTATGAGCCAAGCCGGTTGGTTAAGCCTTCGTAGAGCAAGAAAAAGCTCTATGCCCTGCTCCCAAGGAACGGCTCCGTCATTGTCGTTTGCAATGATGAGTAATGGGGTTGTAATTCTATTTGCAAAAAGTACCGTTGAGTGGTTGATGTAGGTTTGTGGAGCTTCCCATAGGGTTTTGCCTATGCGGCTTTGCCCACTCTCATACTGAAACATTCTGCTGTTACCTACGCCTCTTCTAAGTCCTCCGTAGGCGCTCACCATATCGCTTACCGGAGCAACGGCAACAGCAGCTTTGAATAAGTTAGTGCGGGTTAAAAGATATGCCGCTTGGTATGCACCCCAGCTGTGCCCTTGAATGCCAACTCTGGCGCTGTCTAACTGCGGATAATTTGCAAACACGTAGCGGAGTCCACTGGTAACACATTCAAAGCTGCTCTCTCCGGGATTGCCAACTTCGAAAACAATGTCTGGGATGAATACGGCAAATCCATTGGAGGTATAGTAGGGGATGTTTATAGTGGCCTCGGAAAATTCTGGACGTCTGAATAGGTGGAGATCGTCGCTCTGCCTTTCGTAAAGGTTGACCACTAGAGGGTATGGCGGTTTGATACACGTATCTGGTAAAAATAGCATTCCCTGGATTTGTTTGCCATGCTGAGTAAACCACTGAACTAGTTGAACGTTGCCGGTGCCCCATTTTGAGTAGTAGGCGCCAAGGTTGGTGACTTTTTTTACCTCCCCTGCCGGTGTTTTGTAGAAAATATCGGGATAGCTGTTATACGTCTCCTGCCTCCATGCAATTGCTCCGTTGCTTAAAACTTTTGTGGCGGTTAATTTGAAATTTCCGCCATGGAGCAATCGTGGTTGAGTTGACTTTGAGAGTGCTATCTCAAATAATCCAGATTCTTTGGTTGAGAGCGAAAATCCTTCTGCCACAACCACCTCTTTCTCGTTTAGTCCACGCTTTTTGCTGGCTTCGCATATACGCAGCTGCATGTTGTGCTCTTTTCCATATCCAGCGGTGAGGCACAGCGGAGCCTCTTTGCCCGATGGGTCGCATTTCCAGAGGTCGTAGTAACCCTTTAGAATGATGTGCTCATCGTTTTTTGTCCATCCTTCGGGGGCAAATGGCCCGGGCCAAGTGGGTTCATCGTTCCTGATGTTGAAAAAGAAATCGTTAGCACCTTCTGTTATAATGTTCTCCTTTTTGCTGGCAATGGAGTAGGAATGCCAGCAGGAATCGGTATCGAACCAGTAGAGATACTTGCCACTTGGGGAGGAGTTTACGTAAAACATCGCCCCTTTTTTAAGGCAGGTGGCCGAACTGTTTTCTAGGTCAATTAGGTAGTAATCTGCCTTTTTCCCACTCTCCCAAGAGCGCTGCTTTAGGTAAGGATATTCAACGCTGCCTATGTAGTAGCGCGTGCTGTTTCCTACTTGACGAGCCTTTTGCAGCGTGTCATTTTCTACCTGTTGGAGCTTTCCGTTCTGGGCTATCCACAAGAATTTTCGATTGAGATTCCGCTCCTCCCTTTTCGCTTCGGCAGAGGCAAGTGTTACATCGCGATAATCCCATACTTCGATGCTGCTGTTTAGTAGGCTGGTACTATCAACTTTCTCAAGAAGAAGTTGTAATGTTGCTCCACTGCTGCTAAAGGATAGCATGGGCTTTGTGGCAAGTGCCCATCCGGAGGGAATGGTATCGAGATGCTCACCCACTTTGTTCAAGTTAAGCTGAAGAAGATAGCTTCTCCCTTTGTTTGTGTAGGCTATGGCGGCACATTCACCATTTGGGCTTATGGCTAAATCAAGAATGTTTCCGGTTGTTTCTGCAATTGTCTTCTTCGACTTGTTGGCAAAGGAGTAACGAAAGAATTGAGTGGTTGAATCTATGGTATTTCCCAACAGCAGGTATCCATTGTCGGGGGATGTGCTGTAAATATTGAAGGTGTCGGGAAGTGAGTTGTTGTGAGCAATGTTGAATGTGATGTACTCCTTCTTTTTCTTACTATTCAGTTCCACTATTACGCTATTCTTCCCCACATCAATAAGCCTCTTACCATTCTTGCCAATGGGCGCTTGCTTTAATGTCTCTGTGTTGATGAGTGAAACCTCTTTTTTTTGCTTAGCTACAACGCCAATGAACCTTCCATTGTCAATTTGTTCCCAAGATGTTAGTTCTCCCAGACATTTTGTGACACCATTCAATTTGACAAGGAAGTAGTTCTCATTCCTGTTTTCCTTTATTGAGTAAATAAAGGCCTTTCCATTTTCAAGTGCTGTAAACTGACCTATTTCAGGTCCCTTTCCAAGGCTGTCGATCGGGATCCCCTGTTGAGCACTTAGCTGCAGGGTAAGGAGTAGGAAAGCGGTCAGTAGTAAAAAGCGAGCAATAGGTAGTGTAGAGTGTGCTTTGAAGTTTTGTCTATTCATGGCAGTTTTAAAGTCAAATAGAAACAAACATAGTAGAACTTTTCCTCCCTTTCGCCTATTTCACGGCGTTAACACTTTTTTTACACTTTGCAAAGGTGTCTGTTTGTTGTAACTGACAAATATGCAGCGTTTTATATGCTAGGTGTTGTTAAATCCGGGTTAACGAAAGGCTTTCTTTCAATTATGAGAAATGGCTTGCCTAAGTTCGCTGCATCACAAATCGAATTTTAGCATCTCATACTATGAAAGGAAATAAGAACATTTGGCGCATGCTGCTGCAGCTTGGATTGTTGGGCGGCATTATTCTACTGCTGCTGGTTGTATGGTTTCGACCTAGCACTGTCATCGATTTTGAGGCATACTGTCCGTTTGGTGGATTCCAAGCTTTTTTGCGGTATGCTGAGGCAGGCTCTCTAGCTTGTTCCATGACAACCACCCAGATATTTGTGGGGCTGGCCCTGCTTGGTGGCATATTGATTTTTAGCAAGCTTTTTTGCGGATACCTTTGTCCACTGGGTACCATTGGCGAATGGCTAGGAAAGTTAGGGGATAGGCTTAAGGTAAAGGTTGCAATTCCCACTTTGGCCGACAAGGCATTACGTTCGCTTAAATATCTGCTGGCCTTTGCCACAATTTACTTTACTGTAAGTTCAGGTGAGCTATTTTGCAAGCAGTACGATCCTTTCTTTGCAACGGTAAGTGGATTCAATAGCGATGTGGTAGTTACCTATGCCATTATTGCTATAATTCTTCTTTTGGTTGGCTCCATTTTTATTCGCCAGTTTTGGTGTCGTTACTTCTGCCCAATGGGAGCCGTTTCCAACATCTTTTCCTTTTTTGGACTGACCTCCGTTTTGGTGTTGGGATTCTTGGTGCTAATTGCTTTAAATATTAACGTGGGATGGACATGGCTGCTGGCGGCATGTTGCATTGGTGGTTATATTTTGGAAATTGCTCCTTACAGGCGCAAGGTTTTCCCATTGATAAAGGTGACCAAGAATGATAGTGCCTGCAGTGGATGTAAGCTGTGCGATAGGGCCTGTCCTCAAGGAATTAAGGTGTCGGAAGTGAAGGGTTCCGTAACGTGCATCGATTGCAACTTGTGTGGCGAGTGTGTTACCGCATGTAAAAAGGAGCAGGCGCTGGGTTACAACGGGAAACGAAAGCTGTGGATACCTGCTTTAGCTATAGTGGCGTTGGTTTTTTTAGGCATTGTGTGGGGGAGCATTACAGAGGTTCCTACAATTGATGAGCGTTGGGGTTCAGCCGAGGAGATTGAGCAGGCTGGCGTTTACGTTCAGGACAAAATGGATAATGTTAAGTGCTACGGAAGCTCAATGGCCTTTGCAAGCCAGATGCACAAGGTTAAAGGTGTGCTTGGCGTTAAGACTTACGTTGGTTCACATCATGTGAAAATTTACTATAACCCCGACATCATTGCTGAGAAGGATCTGAAACGGGCTATTTATGCTCCATTCCACTCTTGGATAAATCGTCCAAAATTGGAAAGCGATACCTTGAGGGCTGTGGTTATAGGAGTTAACAACTTCTATGGACGAAACGACTACGTTAACTTTCTTCGGTTAATGAAGCCACATAAAGGGGTTTACGGCTACGAAACGGAGTGGGGTGAACCAGTGCTCATCCGAGTATTTTACAATCCACAAATATTTCGCGTAGAAGAGTTACCCGGCATAATATCATCGCCCACACTTACCTATACCGAAGGGGAGGGTGCTGCAGCAAGGACTGTTACCACCGATTTGGACTATAAGTTTGAGTTTCTGAAACCAGGCTACGAAACTTTTACGAAGCTGCAGGTTGAACAGAGATGGTTTAAACCATTTGAGCAAGAATTTAAGGCAGCGGGTAGCTATAACCTCAGCAATACAGATTCACTTGCTGTTTTCCTTCCGCAGGCAAAGTCCCCAATATTTGCAAGACCAATAATGTATTTGGCAAGTCATTTATCTAACGATAGCACCATTGTCAGCTTCAAAACGCGATTTTCCTCCTCCAACCCCGAAGGCGTGGTTGTATTCCTAAAAGGTCTAACGTCTAAGGATAAGGTGCTCGACCTCATGAGAGCTGATACGCTTACCATTCGATTTACTGATGGTTCCGTTAAGAAGATTGAAAATCAACTTAACGTATTAAAAGAGAAAGATTAATGAAAGTTGGGCCCGGTAGTTTCTACTGTGGCCCAACTTGTTTTTCACCTTTGGTTTTAGCTAGGATAAGGAGTTGTTAAAGAATTGTTAAACGCCTAATGAAAAATTGGTACGGGTGGCAAAGCAATAACTTCGAACCTTAGATGTGATGCCTTCTTTCTGTTTCTGAAACAAACAACATCCCGTGTAAATGAAAACGATGAAATATAGTCTTGTTCTGCTTAGTCTACTGTTTCTTGGTTTAAATTCTGTAGAGGCTCAGAACGGTAATGGTCCATATCCCACAGATGGGTTGGTCGCAATTCGTGGGGTTGTGGTCGATAAAGCAACAGGGAAACCAGTTGAAGCGGCAGCCGTGAATTTGGTGCAGTATGGTCTATGGAGTATTACCTGTTCGAAGGGAACTTTTACCTTTAATAATGTACCATTAGGTAAGGTTGATATTGTTGTTCAGAATCTTGGTTACGCTCCATTTCAGCAAACGTTTGAGTTCAACGAAAGCAAAACATTTCAGCTTACCATATCCATTGAGGAGATGTCGTTTGGCCTCAAGGAGGTTGCCGTAGTTGCCAAGGAAAATAAGGCTGGTGCCAGTACAGGCTCCACCCTTGAACGAACCGTAATTGAGCACTTGCAGCCAAACAGCCTTGGCGATTTGATGCAGCTTCTTCCTGGGCAGGTGGCTCAGAACCCCGATTTAAGCAAGGCCGCTCAGGTTTCCATTCGGCAGGTGGAGGCAACCGATAACAATGCATTTGGGGCATCTGTGGTAGTGGATGGCGCACCAATATCAAACAATGCAAACCTTCAGGTTCAAAATACCGCGTCCAGCTCCGATCCAAACTTTACATCAGTTTCAGGGAAAGGTGTCGACCTTCGTCAGATTTCTGCGGACAATATTGAGTCCATTGAGGTTATTCGGGGTATCCCCTCCGTTGAGTATGGAGACCTAACTTCGGGCGCCGTGATTGTGAATACGAAGGCAGGGAAAGCACCATTTGAGTTTCGAACTAAAATTAATCCCAACAATATGGAATTTTCGGTTGGGAAGGGTTTTGAACTGGGGGAAAAACGTGGATTTCTAAATGTTGATGCTGACTATACCAGTAGCTATTCCGACCAGCGTTTCTCCAATAAGGGGTTTAAGCGTTTCAATGGTCAGCTATCCTACTCCAACAGTTTTTTGGAGGGGAAGATGCAAGCTACTCTTAAGTTGTCAGGGTATAGCACCATTGATGAGGTTAAGAAAGATCCGGACGATGAGGCCATGCATTCCGACACATGGTCGAAGGAGCGGGGTGTGCGATTTACAGGAACTACCCGACTTTCGCTAAACAAACCGTTTTCTCGTTCATTGAAGTTTGACTTTTCTGCTGCTTATGGCTACTCCGAAGGCTATTATCGCGACTTGATCTCTCCCGATAGGCTAGCCATTACATGGGCTAAAAAGGATACCATGGTAGCCGCTGCTTATTTGCCTGGCGAGTATTGGGGTGTAGCAACGGTTGAGGGTGAGCCGATTAATCTGTTTGCAAAGCTCACCAACAGCATGTCGACGGAAGTTTTTGGTGGAAGACATCGGATAGTGGCAGGGCTGGAGGTTAAGTCGGATGGTAATATTGGTGCTGGTTTTCAGTACGATGTTACTAGACCTGCAAAGAAAGCGGGTTCATCAACACGTCCTAGGTCATATAACGACATTCCTTTTCTTAACATCTACTCCGCCTTCCTTGAGGACAATCTTACCTATAGAGTAGCCAGTAGGGACCTGAAGGTTCAGGCTGGTTTACGCTACGACCTTATTCAGCCAGGAACTAACGTAGAATCGAGCGTGCTTGCTCCACGGTTTAATGCCTCGTATAAAGTGGCTTCGTTTTTGGAAATTCGCGGAGGCTACGGTGTAACGGCAAAGGCTCCTGGGCTTGTTCACCTCTACCCCAATAATGCATACTTCGATTTGGTGAGCTGCGATTACTACTCTTCCCTGAATCCAGCGGAAAGACTAACTCTTCTTACCACCCGGGTGATATCAACCGAAAACCATAGCATTAGATCTTCAGAGAATAGCAAGGTTGAGGTGGGTGCCGATTTGTCGTTTGGTAAGGTGAAGTTGGCAATTACCCTGTTTCAGGAGAAGCTCCGTCACGGTTTTAGCTTCAGCCAGACCGTAAAACCGGTAACCTATGATTACTGGAATACCTCTGATTTGGTTCTTCAAACGGGCCAACCACCTCTTTACGATCCAAACAATCCTTCGGTAAAAGATACTGTTTTCATGGCCATCTACACCACCCCAACCAACTCTGTGAAGGAGGACAATAAAGGGATAGAGTTCGATCTGAACCTAGGTCGAATAGATGCCATTCGCACCTCCATTTCTGCCAACGGAGCCTACATATACTCCGAGCGTTCTTCATCCGACAACCTTGTTCAAACTGGGAAGAATCAGCAGAACTATACCCGTTTGGGGATATACCCAGCCGATGCTAAGTTGAGCCGTAACAAGCGATTTACCACAACTATTCGCATCGTTCATAATATTCCTGAGCTACGGTTTGTTGTGTCTCTTACCATTCAAACCATTTGGTTAAACTACCAGAAATACAGTTGTGCAGAGTACCCCATTGGGTATATCGATTCGAAAGGAGTACCCACGTGGTTGACCCCAGAACAGGCACGTCTGCCCGAATATTCCGATTTGGTTGCGGTGGTTAACCCTAATGCTTCAAAGGCAGAGACTTGGCCAAATTTGTGGCAGTTTAACCTTCGGTTAACCAAGAATATAACGCCTAATATTGGCTTTTCCTTCTTTGCCAACAATGTTTTCTACAGTCGCCCTACGGTAAAAAGCAAGCGCACTGGTACCTATCAAACACTTAACCCCAACATCTTCTTTGGCACAGAACTATATATGAAATTCTAATCTCATGTTTAACTTAACTACTACTGACCTATGAAAAAGTTATTATGTTTTGTCCTTCCCCTTGCAGTGGCTGTGCTAGTCAGCTGCACAAAAAGTGATAGTAATACAACTTATACTGCCACTGTTACGGTGAGCTATCCCGATACCTACATCCAGCAGCATGCTGTAGGTGCCGATGTTTCCATAAAGAATACCACCACTAGTGTTACCTATACTGGCGTTGTTGGTTCGGATGGAACTGCTATTTTCGAAAATGTAGAACCAGGCTCCTACACTGTTACTTCCAGCATCACCCTCGATGCTCAGCAGGCAAAGGAGGTATCCGGTATTGAGATTAGCGTAGGATTGAGAGCCGTAAAGAATGTTGAAATCTATGGTGTTGAATCGGCCAGTTTTGCCATGGTGCTTGAGCCATATTCTCAGGGCTCTTTGGTAATTGGACAAGTTTATTATCAGGGTTGTAAAACCCCTTCTGGTGCCAACTATAAGGCGGATCAGTTTATAGAGATTTACAATAATTCGGACCAAGTAGTTTATCTCGATGGACTGCTTATCTCCGACATCTGGGGAAATCCATCAGGCACAACACCTACCGAGTTTCAGAGCGACAATAGTAACGTGTATGCTTCCACCGTGTGGCAGATTCCTGGTACAGGACAAGAATATCCTCTTGAGGCTGGAAAATCAATTGTTATTGCACAAACTGCCCTTAACCATTTGGAGCAGAATGCCAACTCCATCGATTTATCAGGTTCAAAGTTTGAAACTTATGTGGAAAAACAGAATGGAACTGATGTTGATGTTGCTGAATCGATAAATCTAAACCTTCAGTATTTTACTTTCCTTGGTTACGATTACTACTTGAATATGAATGGTCCTGCAATTGTTATTTGGAGAACCGACAACTTTGATGCCTTGGCAAAATGTTTACGCCCAGGTACCACCTCAACGGCACTTTACATACAGATTCCCAACGCCCTCGTTATTGATGGTGTTGAAATTCTTGCTGATGCCAACTCCTCCGGATTGAAGCGGTTAAATACACCTATTGATGCCACCTTTGCTTATGGTCAAGGGCTTTACAGCGGCTATACCATGAAGCGTAAGGTTGCCAATACTACCGATGATGGTCGTAAGGTGTTGCAGGATAGCAACAGCTCTGCCGACGATTTTGAATGTGTAACTCCTGTTTCTTTAGGATTTTAGCAAGTGTTTAGAAACCTGCACTTATTTGTTAGGTGCGGGTTTCTCGCTTTTAACATTTTCATGCCATGCAAAAAATATTAGGTGGAATTTCGCTTTTGTCATTGCTCTGCTGCTTGGCTTTTGAACCTGCATATAGTCAGAAGCATTGTGTAGCCATTACCGATTCAACGCTGGGTCTTTCCTTGCCACTCAAGTGGAGCTATGTAAATAGGGAGTCGCTGTGGTTAAGAACATCCAATGCAGCAGGATTGAGCGTAAGCGAAGTGGAGCGAATAGGCATGGCTACCTTGGATATAAACCATGAAATAGGGGACTTCCGTCGTCCGCAGGAGCCGTACGAGTCAAATTCATACGGTTTTAGCGCGGCAAAGTATGAGCGAGTTAAAGGTCTTAAGCTATATGGTTCTTTTTCGTTTAAGCAGGTAGACGAGTCTGCCTTGGGAGGCACAGATATTCTCAACCCTTACAGGGGCACTCCCTATGTTTATGCCGATTATACTAGTGCAAAGTGGATTAAGCAGGTTTACAGGCTCAATGCACTAGTTGCAACCAATCACTTCTGGGAGAGATATTACGGTGGGCTGGGTATTAACTATGGCGTTGCCACGGGGGCACGGCAGCTCGATCCAAGACCACTTTCCATGTCGAATGACCTAACCGTGACACCTTCTATTATGGGCCAATTCGGTCGATTTCAGTTTGGGTTGAATGGTGTGGTTGAGACTTTTAAGGAGGCACTCGATTTTAAGTTTAGTAATAGCAATAAGCAGTATCACTTTATTAAAATGCTTGGACTTGCCAGCTACAAAGATGCGGTAATGGAGGATACTGAGGAGCGCACCTACAAGGGGTTTGCCGCAGGTGCCGAGGTTCAGGGGAAGTATTGCTGGCTCGGTAATGCCGTTATGCTATCAGGTGGCTACCGGTCGTATTCGGAAACCACCACCGACGGTTATAGTGTTAAGCAAAATGGTGGCGACTACTCACGTAACCGGTACTATGGGTTCGCTGCATTTGAAAAGCGACCATCGTTTGGCAAGCTGCAAATTATTGTAGGAGGCGATTTTGTCCAACACGAAGGTTCTGAGTCGGACCAAAAGTTTGTTTCCAATGATCCAACGAATCCTCACTATGTTACCTTGTTTAAGACAGTTAAATACAAGGCTACAAGCGATAATGTTTATTCGGAGCTGAACATGTTTGGGCTGACAAATGGTAATGTGAGGTGGATAGGAGGCTTGCGCATTTCAATGGAGTCGATTGATCAGAAGTACTTCTTTACTCCGAAGTCGGAGCTAAAGTTTACTTCTCTGTCCGTTGGCCCCAACTTTACGCGCCAATGGAGTTTTGGCTCATTGGCTTTGTTACCGTCTGCTGCTTTTACCTATTACCATGTGCTCTCGAGCAGCCTAAGCGTTGGCAATTTGGTTACGGGCCTTTCGTGGGAAGCCGACAATATTACCTATCCCGATTTTGAGTATCTCACCACTAACCGATGCAAAGTGTCTGTTGGTTGTAAGCTAATAAGACCTTTGCGAATGAAAGGTAAAGTGTATTCCTCGTTCATTGATTTTCATTGGGATGGACAAACCTCTACGGATGCGTTTAGCCTAAAGCGAAACAGCTCCCGTCAGTGGTTTTCCATATCTGTTGGACTGTCTTATCTCTAGTATACATGTGTTAAGTTTTAGATTGAAAAAAGAGGTTGCCGCATTATGCAGCAACCTCTTTTGATTTATGATTGTGCCGTGGTTTATGAGGCCATATTAAAATCGTTCAACTTGAATCCTTGGCCATGCACGGTTTCAATCTCAACGCTTCCAATCTTTTTTAAATGCTTACGTAGCTTAGCAATGTATACGTCCATGCTTCTTCCCAAAAAGTAGTCGTTGTCACCCCAAATGGTTTTTAGTGCCGTTTCCCGCGATATGGTTTGGTTACGGTTGAGGCAGAATAGCCGCAGCAGCTCCGCCTCTTTTTTGGTTAGCTTATGCTGTTCGCTAGTGCTGGTGAGAACTAGGTTTGGGTAGTCAAAAATTGCTTTTCCTAGCGTAAAAATGTTGAATTCTTCCTGAACGGGAATCATGTCTTTGGTTCTGCGGAGAATAGCCTCAATGCGAAGCTGCAGTAGTTCGGTGTTGAACGGCTTGGTTATGTAGTCGTCGGCACCAGCCTTAAATCCCTTTACTATATCGGGATGCAAGTTTTTTGCCGTGAGAAAGATTATGGGCACATGCTTATTCCTCCGTTTAATCTCCTTCGAAAGCGTTAGTCCGTCCATGTGGGGCATCATAATATCGAGCAACACAAGGTCAAACTCTTTTTCGGTAAATGCCGTAAATCCTTCAATTCCATCATTTCTGAGATCAACAACGTAGCCTTGCATTTCCAAAAAATCTTTGCACACAAAGCCTAGATTTTTGTCATCTTCTACAAGTAGTAGGTTTCCTTTTGGTTTCATACGATGGTCTCCTATGCTGTTTTAAGCGGTAATTGTATCGAGAATGTTGTGCCTTTTCCTACTTGGCTGCAAAGCTGGATGGTTCCGTGGTGATGCTCCACCACCTTTTGGACGTAGAAAAGTCCTAGCCCAAATCCTTTTGTGTTATGGAGATTTCCAATGTTACACCGGTAGAATTTTTCGAAGATATGTTTTTGGTGCTCCTTGCTAATGCCATTCCCGTTGTCTTCTACTGCCATCAACACTTTCCCATTGGTAATTTGAGTGCTGATTTTTATAATAACATCTTCCGAGGAGTACTTAACGGCATTGTCCAGCAGGTTCGATAGGGCATTTTTTAGGTGGAACTCATCTCCATCAACTTCCTTGATTTCGGGTGCAAGGCACAGCTTAATGTCAATGTGTTTCCCTCGGTCGAACATGACAAACTCTTTTACCGATTTGTAAATTAGGCTGTTTAGATCGAAAGGTTTTATGTTAAAATCGACGCACCGCCTCTCCATCTGTGCTATTTTGAGAATGTAGTTCGTTTGGTTTTTAAGGCGGGAGTTCTCTTCGTGAATAATGCCGGCATAGGTTCTAATCTTATCTAGAGCAGTGTGCTGGTCAATTTTGGTGAGAAACGATGAGGCAACCTCAATGGTGGATATGGGCGTTTTAAACTCATGGGTAATGTTGTTTATAAAGTCATCCTTAACCTCCGAAAGTTTCTTTTGACGTAGCGTTTTGAAGGCAATGTAGAGGAATATTGCTGCAAGGGCAATGGTGAAAACAACGGACAATCCAATCCACCACGAGAGCTTTGCTAGGATGAACTTTTGCTTTTCGGGAAAGTAAAGCCTGATGTAGTAGGTTTCAGGTTTCCAGTCGAGGCATGCTTTGTGCGGCTTAAGGCAGAGCTCTTTGCTGATGGTTCCTTTCGAAAACAGAACGGTGGTGTCCTTGGCCTTGGTGAGCGTAAAGAGATACAGTGTGTCGAGATCGTAGTTGGCAATATGGTTGGCAATCATTTTTTTGAGATTGTCGGTTTTAACTACATCGGCGACGCAGGTATGTGCTTGGTCGTATCTCAGGCAGGTGATATTTGTGCACCCGTGGTATTTGTCGATGTCCTGATTGAGTTCAGTGGTTATCTCATTTAAGGCCAGCGTAACCCTATGATCAAACTGTTCTTCCGAAAGAGTGAATGCATTGGTGATCCAGAAGTATTGGGTGACAAGCAACCCTGCAAGGGCACCAATGAAGGCAATGCCACCAAGAAGGGGGATGTTCTTTTTTCTCAAGAGATACTTTTTCCCCATGATACTCTTTTTTGCTGGAGTTGTTGCAGGGTGTGGAATCAGCATTGTTTTGGATTGTTGTTTCTACTTTTTTCAATATTAGGTTATTACACGCATGAATCCTTGCGGCCTCTTGTTAAAATAATGTTAAAGAACACGGAGGTTGGTACCTCTATTTTATGGATGACCTATAACCATGGGTGAAAAGAAAAAAGCACCTGTTTAAGGTGCTTTTCTTTCAAACTTAATCCCGTTTTTGCTATAGGTAACAATTAACTTGAGGTTGCTTTTGGGCCTGATTGGTATTGTCGTATTGTTCTTTTCCTGAAAAATAGTATTTGAAAGAACTATTGATGCTGAATTTACTACTGAAAAATTGGTAAGGGTTACCTCTCCGTTGGAGAATAGGTTGACATATACTTTAATACTATTGACGTTCCCTTTGATCGCAATTTTATTGATGAGAGAGTTAATCCCCATTTTGAGTGTGTCTCGTGTCGATTCTAGATACATATTGCCATTGAAGAACTGCGTTTCTACTATCGTTTTGCAGGTCGTATTATAATCCGTTGTCACCGTTACTGAATCACAATTTATTGTGCTGTCAATTTTTGCATTATAGTTTGCATAAACATAGTAATTTCCATTTCGCATGAGGTTAGATGCAGACCATATGCTGTCATGAAAGACAATAGCATCGAACCATTCGTTGGGTTTGCATTTATAGGACCTCTTTATACCAATACTTGGAAGCGATGCTCCATACAGCCAAACGTGTCTTGCTCTCCTTAGCATACGGTTTCCGCTTGTTACGACTATTGTCTCCTTTTCTGTGTTTTCCTTCAACTTTTTGGACAAATTGCTTATGTCGTAGGTTACATAAGAGGTGTCGTTAAGGTCATAGCCATTACTGGCAAGAAGAGTGTTGAAACTTCCTTTGCCAAATAGCTGACCAATGGTGAAGTAGTTTGCTCCTTACATTCTTTTCAAGTAACCACCCATAGATGTGAAATCAGAATGGTCGTACCCAGCAATATGGCTATCCTGAGCCAACAAGATGGCTTTGCTGTTTTGGGAATCGCCCATAGTATATTTGACGTTTACAGCCATTAGCGAGTCTCTCATTTTTACAGAGTTGTCGTTTACATCAATGCCGACCAATTGCACTTTTCTCCCTGTGTTTTTGTTGTGTTGTTTTATCCAGTCAAGCAATTCCACATACTCATCGGTTTTCCATACCCAATACAATCGGTAATCGCGTATCATTTCGTTGCGAATGTCCACGGTTGTGTCGCTTTGTATGTAACTATTTAGTGGCTGAACTGCTTTGCGGTTGGCTTCTAATAGTATGGTATTAAACCCACATACCTTTACTAAGTTTCGAATCAGGCTATCCTTGAAGACCTGCTCTTGATGACTGCCATGTGTAGCTTCGCCAATGGCAATAATTCTCCTGTTACACAGCAATGCAGTATCTATTTTGCTTGTCTTTGTATAGCTGTTTTGGGAATAAACCAATACTCCATGCGCAACAAGAAGGGTTGCCAAAAATATTTGGGTAAACATTTTCATATTATGATATCGATATGGTATAAAAATTAAAGGTACCACAATATTGCAGTACCTTTAATTTCTTGTTTAAGTATTTTAGTTTTATTTAAAACTTTCAGATAAAATCGAAGAATGAAAGTGGATTTCTAGTATCTGTAGTGGTCCGGTTTGTAAGGCCCCTCGGGTTTTACTCCGATGTAGCTGGCCTGCTTGGGGGTGAGACTGGTGAGCTTTACACCTAGCTGTTCTAGGTGCAACCGTGCTACCTCCTCGTCGAGTTCCTTGGGCAGACGGTAAACGTCAACCTTGAGCGACTTTGTCCACAGTTCCAGTTGGGCCAACGTTTGGTTGCTGAAGCTGTTGCTCATCACAAATGAGGGGTGCCCCGTAGCGCAGCCAAGGTTTACTAGGCGGCCTTCAGCCAGCAGGAATATGGAATGTCCGTCGGGAAAGAAGTATTGATCCACCTGAGGCTTCACGTTTACCTTCTTTATGCCCGGCATGGTGTTGAGCTTGTCCACCTGAATTTCGTTGTCGAAGTGGCCAATGTTGCACACAATGGTTTGGTCCTTCATCTGTTTCATGTGGTCGAGGGTGATGATGTCGCAGTTGCCGGTGGTGGTAACGTAAATGTTGCCTTCGTTGAGGGTCTCCTCTACGGTCTTTATTTCGAAGCCCTCCATGGCAGCCTGCAGCGCGCAAATGGGGTCGATTTCGGTAACAATAACGCGTGAGCCGTAGGAGCGCATGCTTCTGGCGCAGCCTTTTCCAACATCGCCGTAGCCACACACCACAACCACCTTGCCTGCAAGCATCACGTCGGTAGCGCGCTTAATGCCATCGGCAAGCGATTCGCGACAGCCGTAGAGGTTGTCGAACTTACTCTTGGTAACCGAGTCGTTCACGTTGATGGCGGGAACCAGCAGCTCGCCCTTCTCCTGCATTTGGTAGAGACGGTGAACACCGGTGGTGGTCTCCTCCGAAACGCCCTTCCACTCCTTTACGGTGCGGTGCCACTTCTGCCCATCCTCGGCCAGAATATCTTTTAGAATGTTCAATATTACCTGCTCCTCGTGGCTCTCGGCCTTTTTGTTGAGCACCGTGGCATCATCCTCGGCCTTGTAGCCATTGTGTATTAGCAGGGTAGCGTCACCGCCATCGTCCACAATAAGGTTTGGACCTTTGCCACCGGGGAACGATAGCGCCTGTGCGGTGCACCACCAATACTCTTCCAACGTTTCACCCTTCCATGCAAAAACTGGAATTCCGGCTGCCGCAATGGCTGCAGCGGCGTGGTCCTGCGTGGAGAAGATGTTGCAGCTGCACCACCGTACGTCGGCTCCAAGTGTCTTCAGCGTTTCGATGAGCACTGCGGTTTGGATGGTCATGTGCAGCGAGCCCATTACCCTAGCACCTTTAAGTGGCTTTTGGTCGGCATGCTTCTTCCGAATGGCCATCAGACCCGGCATCTCCTTTTCGGCAATGGCTATCTCTTTTCTGCCCCACTCTGCAAGTTTTATGTCGGCAACTTTGTAGGGGAGGGTTTCGTTGATTATCTTTTCCATGGTAGCGTGGTTTTATACGGATAAAGTTAGAAAATACTTTTTAAAATCGTTGAGGTTGTGGTTGTCCAGCACCTCGGTGGCCATCTGCTTGTCGAGATGGAGCTGCACCTTGAGCTCCTCCACGCTAGCAAACTTTAGCTCGTCGCGCAGCCTCTCCACAAAGGCCACCTCCACTTTGTGGTTATAAATGTCTGCGTTGAAGTCGATGATGTGAACCTCAATGGTGCGATGGTGCGAGCTATCAACAGTGGGGCGGACTCCAATGTTCATCATGCCGCGTTCCACCTTCCCGTCGATGTGGAGCAGAACGGCATAAACGCCGTTAGCCGGTACAAGCTTCAGCGGGTCGTTGGGCTTGATGTTGGCCGTGGGGAATCCAATGGTTCGTCCCAACTGGCGACCAGTTTCAATGCTGCCCGCCAAAAGGTAGGGGTAGCTCAGCATTTGATTTGCTGCTTGGAGGTTGCCAGCCATGAGCGCCTCCCGAATGTTGGTGGAGCTGATGCGCTGGCTGTTGTCGCTCACCGTATCGAAGGCGTCGATGGTGTAGCCAAGCTCTGAAGCTAGCTGCTGTAAAAGTGCGAAATCGCCCTTGGCCTGCTTTCCAAAGCGGTGGTTTTTTCCAACCACGAAGTGCTTTACGTTGTATGTTTCCACCACATGTTTTACAAAGGCGGTAGCCTCCATGGCAGCCAGTGCCAGGGTAAACTCCTGCACAATAAAGTAGCGTATGCCAAGCTTAGCAATGAGTTCAGCCTTTTCGGGAAGGGTGGTTAGGAAGAAGAGGTTTTGCGGATCCTTGTCCAGCACAATGCGGGGGTGAGGCCAAAAGGTCATCACCGCCGATTCCAGCTGGAGCTCCTTTGCCTTGTCGATAGCAGTGTTTATAAGCTTGCGATGACCGCGGTGCACACCGTCGAAAAAGCCTAGCGTGAGAACAATGCCTTTGTTGTGCGGTATTTTATTAGGGGTATTTACTATTTCCATTATTTGCTGGGGCGACTCCTCTAAAACCGCCGATGCAAATTTAGGCTATTTGGTTTGTTATGAAAGCTCTTTGGCGAAAAAGTGTAAAAGGCACGTGAGTGTTGGGGTTTGGAGAAGGGTTGCGGTAACTGGCCTAGCTGGGATTTATGGGATTAGTGGATTTCCTTGATTCTTTTGTTTGAATTGCTTGTTGTTTCATCTGGGCAAGGTCCAACTTTAGGTTTCTTATACCTTAGCTCTTATAATCAAAGTTTTTCTGTTTTGAATCTAATCTTGAGGTAACTGAGATGTTAGTTTTCTATTCTATCTAGTATAAAGTTGGCTTGACTCCGGAGGAGTCAAATGTGTGTAGAAACCGTGCGCAGAAATAATTGCACGACCCCGGATGGGGTCGAATATTTAGCACAATTAATAATTGACTTGAAGTTGTTGATCGTCAGTTGATTGGTGCTTTCGTTAGTGTCTATACTTTTGCTACTTACCCTTCTCCCTTTTAAACTTCTATACACTGTTAATAATTTTGACTGAGGAGCATTGAGCTAATCCCGCAAACGGTTGTTTTAACACTCGTTTAGAATAAAATGATGATATGAGACTTTATTTCATTCACACAGGTTAATTAGTGTAATAATTTTTGGTGAGTATTGTTTTGAAAATAAGTACTTTGCATAAGTGTGCTGTTGATTTTTTCATTGTCATTTTTTTTCAGTTATTTATACACTGCTTAAGTTACAAATCGTGTCCAACTCAATTTTAACATTATTGCGAGGAGCACTATGATGAAAAAAAATCTTTACAAATTTTTTAAGGGAGCAGGACTACTGACGGTATTTGCGTTGCTCACCAGCTGCAGCCATTGGGTCGTGCTCGAGTCCAAGGGCCCCATCGGGATTCAGGAGGCATTTCTCATCAAGATTGCATTTCTGTTAATGCTGATTGTGGTGCTTCCCGTTTTTGTGATGGTGTTCTGGTTTGCATACCGTTACCGGGCCACCAACACCAAGGCAACCTATAAACCTAAGTGGACGCACTCCACCGCCATTGAGTGGGTTATATGGATTGTGCCCATTGCCATTGTGGCGGCACTTTCGTATCTAACTTGGGTAAAAACCTATGAGCTCGATCCGTATAAACCACTTAAGTCGGAGGTTAAGCCAGTCCGTATTGAGGTTGTCTCAACCGACTGGAACTGGCTCTTTATCTACCCCGACTACAATATTGCGGTGGTTAATCAGGTGGTTTTCCCTGTAAACACACCGCTGAGTTTCCGAATCACCTCTGCCTCGGTAATGACCTCATTCTTTATTCCTCAGCTGGGAAGCCAGATGTATGCCATGGCAGGAATGCAAACCAAGTTAAACCTTATGGCTAGCGATACGGGTGTTTTTGAGGGACACAATCAGGAGTTTAGCGGAAACGGCTATGTGAATATGCACTTTGAGGCCATAACCACCACACAAGAAAAGTTTGAAGCTTGGGTGCAAAAGGCAAAGCAATCGCCAGACACCTTGAGCATGGCTAGGTACCAAGCGCTTATTAAACCCAATGTGGACTACCCGGTTACCATCTTCTCGCAGGTGAAACCCAGCTTGTTCGACAGCATTACAATGGAGTTTATGAGCTGGATGGGCGGTACCGACAATACGATGGTGGACAGCACGCATGCGATGGACAACATGGAAGGTATGCATCACATGCACGAAAACCATGACGGAATGAACATGGCATCCGATTCCACTAAGATGAACGATAAAAAAATGGAGGGAAAGTAATATGTTTGGAAAGTTGAGTCTTTCGGATATACCGTATAACAATCCGATCATCATGGGGGCAGTGGTCAGCGCATCGCTGGCAGCCCTAGTTGTCATTGGTTTGATAACCTACTATCGAAAGTGGCCCTATTTGTGGAAGGAGTGGCTTACCAGCGTCGACCACAAGAAGATTGGCATCATGTACATTATTCTCTCCTTGGTGATGATGCTGCGTGGTTTTGCCGATGCATTAATGATGCGTGCACAGCAAGCTCTTGCAGCCGGTGCATCACAGGGTTACCTTCCGGCTCACCACTACGATCAGATCTTTGGTTCGCACGGAACCATCATGATTATTTTCGTGGCCATGCCGTTAATGGTTGGGCTGATGAACATTGTAATTCCACAGCAGATTGGTGCACGCGACGTGGCTTTTCCGCTTCTGAACTCAGTTAGCTTCTGGCTAACGGTAGCGGGAGCAGGCCTCGTGATGATATCGCTGGGTGTGGGCGAATTTTCCAACACTGGTTGGACCGGCATTGCACCCCTCTTCGAGAAGCAGTTTAATCCGGGAGTGGGGGTCGATTACTGGATGTGGGCGTTCCAGATAGCGGGTATTGGCTCGCTGCTGAGCGGAATCAACTTTTTTGTAACGATCATAAAGATGCGGGCACCGGGTCTTAAGTTAATGCGCATGCCGCTATTTACTTGGACCACATTGACCACCAACGTGCTCATGATTTTGTCGTTCCCCGTTATTACCACGGCTCTTGTTATGTTAACGCTCGACAGGTATATGGGAATGCACTTCTTTACCAACGACCTTGGTGGTAACGTGATGCTTTGGAACAACCTTTTTTGGATGTGGGGTCACCCGGAGGTGTATATTGTGATACTTCCTGCCTTTGGCGTTTACTCGGAGGTTGTGGCAACCTTTTCACGAAAGCGGCTTTTTGGCTACACCTCTTTGGTTTATGCCACGGCGGCAATTATGCTATTGTCGTTTACAGTGTGGCTGCACCACTTCTTTACCATGGGCAATACGCCCGATGTGAACATTTTTTTCGGCATTGCAACCATGCTCATTGCCATACCCACGGGTGTTAAGGTCTACGATTGGCTCTTCACCATGTATCGAGGGAGGATTAGCTTTACTACCCCAATGTATTGGACTTTGGGATTTCTTACAACCTTTGTTATTGGTGGTATGACCGGTGTGCTGATGGCAATTCCACCAGCCGACTTTGTGGTGCACAACAGCCTCTTTCTCATTGCCCACTTCCATAATGTTCTAATTCCCGGTGCGCTGTTTGGCTACTTTGCTGGAATTGCTTACTGGTTTCCCAAGGCCTTTGGTTTCCGTCTCGACGAGAAGTGGGGCAAGCGCGCTTTTTGGGGCTGGATTATTGGCTTCCTCGTAGCCTTCTCACCCCTCTATATCTTAGGGTTTATGGGCATGGCTCGCCGTATGCAGCACTACGATAATCTGGCTTGGCAGCCTTACCTTATTGTGGCCCTCTTCGGCGCATTTATTGTTGCCTTTGGCATTTTTGCTCAGATGATGCAAATATTTGTGAGCATTCGTGATCGGAAGAAGAATGCTGATCTTACCGGAGACCCGTGGGATGCTCGAACGTTGGAGTGGTCAACCGCTTCACCTCCTGCCGACTATAACTTTGCAGTAATTCCAACGGTGGAGGATTTGGATGCTTTCTGGGATATGAAGGAGAAGGGTACCGCCTACATTCAACCTACTGATTACCACGATATACACATGCCTAAGAATAGTATGTTTGGTCCAGTCATAGGTGGGTTGGTCTTGGCCTTTAGCTTTGCCATGGTTTGGTATATCTGGTGGCTTGCCATTGGAAGCATGTTGGCCATTGTGGTATCTCTAATTCTTATTGGTGCCAACGACAACGACGAGTATGTTATCCCGGCAGCTGAGGTGAAGCGCATAGAAGATGAGCGTTTTAAAATTCGGGCTGCTGCATTGGAGACAATGAAAATGAATAACTTAAAAGGAGAAAGGTAATGAGCACTAAAATAGCAAACACAGCAGAGCTGGGGCATGTGGATCATGCTGAAATTAAAACCTTTGGCTTTTGGATATACCTCATGAGCGACCTCGTTCTCTTTTCCATACTCTTTGCCACCTTTGCCGTAATTGGGTTCAACTATGCAGGTGGTCCCACCGGAAAGGATTTGTTCGATTTGCCCTACCTGTTTGTTGAAACCATGCTGCTGCTGGTGAGCAGCGCAACCTTTGGGCTGGCGGTAATTGCTATGCACAACGGCAAGAAAACACAGGTGATTGCTGGATTGGTCGTTACGTTCCTTCTGGGGCTTGGCTTTGTATCCATGGAACTTCATGAGTTTTATGGGATGATAATGAGCGGAGCGGGTCCCGATCGAAGTGGTTTTCTATCGGCCTTCTTCACACTTGTGGGCACCCACGGACTTCACGTTACCATCGGCCTGATCTGGATTTTGGTGATGGGGGCGCAGGTTGCCACCATGGGAATGACCGACGGGGTAAAATCGCGGATGGTTCGCCTGAGTATGTTTTGGCACTTCCTGGATATTGTTTGGATTGGCGTTTTTAGCTTTGTTTACCTCATGGGCGTCATCTAAGTAGCTGTATTGTTGTTGAACGAATTAAAGAAGCAAAGATATGAGTCAAACACATAACGAGGAGATGGGAGCGAGCCATGCAACCGCTAAAACCTATATTATTGGGCTGATATTGGCTGTAACGCTCACCGTTGTATCATTTGCGCTGGTGATGAGCCATGCCGTTAGCCGGCCGGTTGCCATGGGTGGGCTGTTTCTTGCTGCCATGCTGCAAATGCTGGTGCACCTCTACTACTTTCTGCACCTCAACAGGTCGTCGGCAGCACGGTGGAACGTAATTGCCCTGGCCTTTACCGCCCTGCTGCTGTTTATCTTCATTGGCGGAACGCTCTGGGTAATGTACACCCTCAACTCGCGGATGATGTAGCAAGTGCTGGTGTACAGCTGCCGCACGCATAAATATGTTGGACTGCTCCCATACGCCGAGAGGCTGTGTGGGAGCAGTTCGTTTTTTGAGAAATAGCCAATTGTTTCTTGTATGATCTTCCCACTTTTAAGTGTAAATGGAAGGCATTCAGCCGATTTACTACGCGCATTGGTATGAAGGATTCCCAATTTCGAAGCACCGACCTGTCTCAAATTACACTAAAGTTTATTCGTTGTCGAAATGTTGAAACCATCACCCTACTTGGTCTTTTCTACCATGCTAATTGATGGTTATATAGCTTCACTTTAATGTCTTTAATTTTTTGGTAAAAGAAGCGTTCAGAAATTCGTATTTCCCTTATGCGTTCTTGCAGTTCGGTAAAATAGTTCATGGAATTGCCCGACTTGAAACGCTCATCGTTCAATGCAAAGCCTTTTACAATATACTCTTTAAGCCTTTGGGTTGCCCAAATACGGAACTGCGTACCTTGTTGTGATTTAACCCGGTAGCCAACCGAAATTATAACATCGAGGTTGTAATGGTTTACATCGTAAGTTTTACTATCGTTTGCAGTTGTCCGGAAATTCCGGACAACTGAATTTTCGTTCAACTCGCCTTCTTTGAAGATGTTGCTAATATGCTCGGATATGGTACGTTTGTCCTTATTAAAAAGCATACCCATTTGGGCTTGTGAAAGCCAAACGGTTTCTTCTTCGAGGCGAACATCAATTTTGATGCTGCCTTCTGAGTTTTGGTATATGAGAATTTCGCCTGTATTCATGATTAAATTAGTCTTTTTTGCCTTTTATTTTTTCGCGCCTCAGCTTTTCTTCGGTTTGCGTTGTACAGAACATGTTGGCGGCTAAATTCGGTGCTACCCGTTTGGTCTAGAATGTTTTGGCTCATTTTTTAGGCCTTCCTTTTTATGAATGCCTTTGGCCTTGAGACCACCACATAAGCCCATGTAGCTATGATTTTGGAATATAGCATAAACAGGTTCTATAACACCTGCATTGGCAAGCTCAATGGGCCTTAGTATTAACCTTTCCGTTAGTAAGTTCATCTCTCCTGCTACTTAGGCTGTTTGCCGTAATGCATTTATCTGTAGCCTAAAATTATGCAATATATCCCAAACTCACGAGCCCGAAATCCATTTCCTACCCATTATTTTGCTCTCTCCGAAGACCGCTTCTTTTTCTTCCGTGAGTTTTGGAAAAAATCTTCACCATCTTTTTTTAAAATCTCCGTGAGTTTTTAAAAAATCTTGCCCAAGATTTTTTACGCGGATGCTTAAGGAAATTTACGCGCATACTTATGGAAATTTTCGGCAACACTTATGCGGATTTTGCTGGATAGGTGTTGCGAGGCGACCGCACCATATTAATGGCGAAGTTTTTCGAATTCCTTCGAGAAATGGTGGATGAACCGGTGGGATTTACTTGGAGGGGTGTGAAACGGTTGGCGGTATAAAATCGTTGGGGGAGTTCGGAGCTACTTCATTATCAACCGAGAAGAATGCACGATGCGAGACAGAATGCCTACTTAAACACGTGATCATCAATGTTTTGTGACCGCATGTTACCGCCTGGTGTTCTTTCATCTTTCTTTGTAAACCATTGTCATTATTGAGTTTCCTTGTCATTTTATTTTCTTGCTTATTAGTCGGCTCCTGTGTCAGCGTTTTTTAATTTTTTTAGTGTTGGCAATTTTTTAAAACAATTTCTCTAGGTGTGTTGGCTTTGCAAACTCTTTGAAAAAGCTTTGGTTGAAGCGTTGGCTCGTGGGGCTTTGGCAATGTGCTTGCAAAGTTCATCGCATTTTGTGTGATTTGAAAAAATTGAAAAGCAAATTTTCATCCACACAATCAAAACGGTTGTATTGACTATAATGCCTTTCTACAAAAGCATTCACAAAACAATTGTGTTATATGGACTTCTAAACCCTTTTCTGTTGTGTCTATTTTCATCAATGAAATTCATAATGACCTTTACAAGCAATAAATGTTACTATATTATTTTCAACTGTATAGCTAAGTCTATCACCATCAGGGTAGCTGTTTGTTACTCTTTTTGATGCTTCTTTTCCTCTGCCTTTTAAATTTTCAGTCTGTCCCATTCCACCAGTAAAAGGATGAATTTGAACATCTTTCATCAGAAGTAATAAGTATTTAAAAGTTTTAAAATCATCTTTTTTCCAGTTCAGAAACTGCGTCATAAAATCATCTGTGAATACAGGTTGATACTTTGTAAAACCCAGATACTTTGTCAATATTTCTTTGGCATCAATGAATTTGGGCATTGACATATCAGCCCATTCTGTTATTTCCTGTGTATTAATATCACTTTCCAAGCAAATATTATAGGCAACAAAGTCAATGTTTTCAGTTGCATTCGCGGTGCTTTTTCTGACGATTATTTTTCTATTCCGCCAAAACAAATTAGAATCTAAACTTATTGAAGGAATAGTTTTTATATGACTAACTGGCAAGCCAATAGGTTCGGTATCTGTAGGAATATTATCACCAATTAAAGCATAATCACTCTCAAAAAAGGCATCTAATTCAGCTTCTTCCAATTCGTCTGTAAATGGCTTTTTGCAAAGGTCAATGATTAAATTCTTAATAGTTCTGTTAGTAAGTGTTGAAACCCATTCAAAGAATGTTTCTGTTGTTGTTATTTGAAGTGCAGCGTAATCTTTCGGGAAATGAATATGAGTGAATCCATAAACCTTTTTAGCTTCTTTAAATGTTGCTAAAAGCTTTCTGAAACCAACCTCTGCAATCTGACCATTCTGTGCAATCGGATAAATTGATAATTCGTTAAATACTAAATTCATAGGACTACAAAAGTTTTAATAATTGGTTACTCCATTCGTCCATCATGTTTTCGGGATAATCACTTAACTCTCCACTGCTATCAACTTTTATAGGCGTGATTTTCGTATATTGCTCTTTCTCGGTGGTAGTCTTTTCAAAATACATTACATTGACTTTGGATTTATCAATATCTCCTTCTTTTACTGCAACTCTGATTCCATTTAAAATATGGTCACTATGTGTTTCGATAAATAATTGTGCTCCAAGGCTTGCTGCTAAAGAAATAAGCTTACCCAATTGTGCTTGACCTCTTGGGTGTATGTGCGATTCAGGGTTTTCTATAACTATGATTTTGCCTTCTTCTGCAGTAAGTAATGCCAAAACTATTGGTAATACATATGAAATTCCGAAACCAACATTTTTTGGTCGGAACGAGTTGGTTTTTTGATTGCCATAATCAAATTGATAATCCAGAATTACTTTGTTAACTTCGGGAACGTATTTGGTATTTAATGAAACACCTGGAGAAATTTCTGTAAGCCACGCATTAATTTGTGCAAGCAATTTTTCAGATTTAGCAGAAGGGTGTCTAAGTTGTTCTCCAACAATATGTTCAAGCCCAAATATATCAATATAGTGGGCAGCAAATTCTCCTAGTAATCCTAATTGTTTTTTATCCTCAACAACTATGCTGGATGACTCATATAAATCTTTAGGGCCAATCCGTTCTGCACTTAGGTATTGAAACTTTTTGGTCTGGGATCTAAAAAACCCCATAGCCGTTTTAGTATACTTTTCTTTAGAAATCAGTTTGTCTTTATCTTTTTGATATAAGAATTTCCACTTAAAAGTATTATATATTGCTTTTTCAAATTGTGCCTTATTATTTTTTTGTTTATGCTCAATAATTAAACCTGAAGAAATTAATAAATCCTTAGTATTATAAAATGTAGCTTTACTGATATGAGAAGATTCGGCCATTCTTAAATATAAAGCGTCAATGTCAAAAGCACCGTCTATGGAATAAATTTCTTTTAAAATAGCAAATCTCTCAGGAGTTTTTCTTTGATTAGTGCCGTCTAAATATTTAGTAAAGATCTTTTCTATTGAATTGTAGTCAAATTCTAAATGAAGATAAATAATATCTTCTGAAGCAAACTGATACAATGCATCTTTACCTTGACCAATTTTTGCCAATAAGCCATTAAGATCAATTACACCATCCTCCAATTTGTCACTTTGCATTAGCAAAAGCAAGGTTTGTATGAACGAACTTTTACCCATTCCATTTAATCCCATCAACAGATTTAAGTTTGAAATACTTACATTAGCCACTTTAAGGGATTTGAAATTCTGGATTTCAATTTGTTTTATCATGCTTCTAATGTTTCTTTTATTATTCTCTCAATACTTGAAAAACGATAATAAACACTTCCTTTATTACCTGTTGATGTAGTAATACTATTAAAAAAAGCCAAATCCTCTTTTATAAGTTTAATTGATTTCCCAAACAAAATATCTTTCTTGATAAGCAATTGTATTCTCTGATTTTCATCAAGTTTAGCAAGTGAAACACTCCAAATTTCAAATAATGCTTTGTTTATTGGTTTTCTCTTTTCAGGATATTTGTCTGATTTACGAAAAGCCCAATTGCCAAATATCTTTTTAGTTAATATCATTGATGCTGAAAAATCGCTCTTCATTTTTTCTCTTTCTGAGTTTGAGAGTTTTTTAATATCACCCATACAGGAATTCATAAAAGTATCTAAATCAGGAATGTAATTTTCATAATTATTCAAATAGAAAGTAATAAATCTTGTAACAAATTCTCTGTCCAACATTCGTTTTGGACTAATTGCCCCTTGTGTAGCTTCAATAAATTCAGGAAGTTGTGACAATTCTTTTACATAAATTGCAGGAATTCCCTGATTCATAGCGTGACGGATTTCTTGAGGTTCCATTATCAATCCTCCTGTATTTACCCGCCTGAAAATATTGAACTTTACTTCTTCTGGCGTCCCAGGATTAATGACATAGGCTGTAATTTGAGCTTCTTCAATTTGTCGCTGAAGGTTTCTTGGAAGGTCGTCAAATCCATCCCCTTCAAGTTTTTTCAAAAATTCAAGGCCGGTTAGCTTCAGTCTTTTATTTATTGTAAAATTCCTAATGGCACTAAGGCGTTGAAGTCCATCTACAACTAACCATTTGTCATTGTCTGTTCCGTCAAAATAAAAGGCAGGCAATGGAAATTTAATTAGTAAGGATTCTATTAATCGACTTTGTTTGCCAGCATCCCACAAATCATCCTTTCGTTGAAAATCAGGATACAAATCTATTTCTGGTGGATCTGTTTTTAACCTCTTTATTAATAAATCAATTGTAAGTGTCTTAGTCGATATATCAATTTGTGAAGGATTAAATGGTCTCTCCATCAAAACCCCTGTATTTATGTCCTCATACTCCACTTGAGGCTCATCAACTATATAATTGCTTTCTTCTTGCATTATTCTACACTTTAAAATACAAACTTATAATATTTCTTCATAACCGCTTCATTAGTCATCATCTCTTTGTATTCTCTAATTAGTTCAATTTTATCTTTTACAATCTAATAATTTGCGAAAGCGTCAGCCTAGAACTGTGTGAGTTGGTAAGATTGCACTCTTTGACAAAACATTTGTTATGACGTTGGCTCGTAGGGCTTTGGCAATGTGTCGATAATAATTTTAAAAAATGTGAGGTAGGCAAAAGAAATACATCGGATCGGTTTGAGTGCTGGCTTTCTTTTTTTCAAAATTTCGTTATTCAGTCCTTTCACAATGGTTTACTTTTTATTATTTCACTGTCATCTGTTGTACACTTGGCGGGAACTCATTTATAACCCCAACAAAGATGAGCTCATCCACCCAATTTGGTATGTATGACCCCACCTTTTAGTGTGGTTTATTTCCAATACAAGTTAGAAAAACTTTTCCTTGAGTGGGCTATAAACTTAATTTTTAATGAGATTTATACCTTAAGCATATCGGGTTGCTAAGACTAGCCACAAAAAAATCCCGTGAACTCATCTGGGTTCACAGGATTTTGTATAGCCTTCAAGTTCTGCTGCGTAATGCTTATTTACTTCTTCAGCAGGTCGCGAATTTCGGTGAGCAGTATCTCCTCCTTGGTGGGGGCTGGAGGAGCGGGTGGTGCTGCGGGTGCCGCCTCCTTCCGCTTGGCGGCATTCATGGCCTTAATCACCATAAAAATGGCAAAGGCAACAATCAAAAAATCGAAGGTAACCTGCAGAAAGTTACCGTAGTTTAGGGTAACGGCGGGGCTTGTCTCGGTGGCCGCCTTCATCACAACCTTGAGGTCAGAGAATCTTACTCCACCAACCAGCAGCCCAATGGGTGGCATTACAATGTCGGTTACAATGGAGCTTACAATCTTGCCAAAGGCGGCTCCAACTATAATACCCACTGCCATGTCGATAGCGTTGCCCTTCATGGCAAACGCTTTGAATTCACTTATAATTTTCATCGTGGTTAATATTTAGTGCGATGTAATCTAAAGTTCAATGTTGCAGGCATTGCATTTGCCAACCCAATTATAACCACAATAGGCAGTTAATGTTCTGTGGGATAGCTATTCGGGAGAATTTTATCCTTCTCCTTTAGTGTTCAACTTGGAAGGAAACAGCTACTCCTCAAACAGCGATAGCTGGTGCGGTGCTCCGGTGGCCTCTAGGTTTAGCAACTTGCGCTTGGCAGGTAACCCTCCGGCGTAGCCCACCAGCTCGCCCTTGCTGCCCACAATGCGGTGGCAGGGCACAATTATGGCTATGGCGTTGGCACCGTTCGCCGAGGCTACGGCTCTTATGGCCTTGGGGTTGTTGAGGCATTTGGAAAGACCAAGGTAGGTTTCGGTTTTGCCGTAAGGTATTTCGAGAAGGGCGTTCCACACGCCTTGCTGAAAGGGCGTTCCCACCATCAGCAGCGGTAGGTCGAACTCCTTTCGCTTGCCAGCGAAATATTCGGTAAGTTGGGCCTTGGCGCGTTCAATTACAGGAGTTTCGGCAGGGAGGTAGGTGGCCTCCAGCCCTTCGGTAATGCGGGCATCCACCTCGGTGCGCATTTTGCGGTAGCGCCAGTCGCACAGGCAGAGCTTGTCGCCAAAGGAGCCCAGTATAAGCTCTCCCACCGGAGTGGCAAGGTAGTCGATGTAAATGCTGTTCATGCTTGCGGGTTGTTAGCTTCCTTCTCCAAAGATAGGATTTACGCGTGAGGAACGGTTTGTGTTGTGTCAATAAAAAAACGGTGCAGCCACAAGGACCACACCGCCTGCTATTTGAACGGAATATTCTATATCCAGCGAACTAGGCTGAAGTCCATCCGGTTTGGAAGGTTTGGATGCTTAGCATAGATTCGTATGCCTGCCTCAAATGTTCCCGGTTCGGTGGGCATCATTACCAATGTATAGCTGGCCTTGGTGCCCTCCATGTGGGTGAGCTCAAATTCCTGCTTATACTTTATGGTGATTTTGTCGTTTTCGATTGGGTCGGCTACCACCAGCTCCACACCAATGTCCTCTGGACTTAGGTCGTGCACATCGAGCTCCACTGTGGCGCAGTACTTTTGACCAACCACAATAGTCTCGTGGGCAAGTTCAAACTGCTTTACCCCCAGCACCTCAATGTCGTCCCAACTGCGTGAAACCCTCTTTTTCCAGCTGGCAAGTTCCTTTGCCATTCTGAAGTCGTTGGCCTTAATTAGTGCCTGCCGCTCGTCCAACTTGTGGTAGTACTGCCGTTCATAGTCCTCCAGCATTCTGCGAGTGGTGAACTGCGATGCAACCTTGGAGATGGAGTTCTTAATAAATCCAACCCACTTGTCCGGCTCTCCCTTCTCGTCCATGGCGTAGTAGGAGGGTACAATCTCGTTTTCGAGCAGGGTGTAAATGGTCTCCGCGTCGAGCTCGTCCTGGTAGGCTTGCTCATCGTAGGTTTGCTCCTCAGGAAGCGCCCATCCGGCATTCTCCCTGTAGCCCTCACACCACCATCCATCGAGCACGCTGAAGTGGAGCACGCCGTTCATTACCGCCTTTTGGCCCGATGTTCCCGAGGCCTCCATGGGACGCGCCGGGTTGTTAAGCCAAATGTCGACACCCTGAACCATCTCCCGGGCCAGCTCCATGTCGTAGTTCTGCATAAACAAAACCTTGCCAATGAATTGCGGCAACTTCGATACCTCCACTATGCGCTTGATCAGGTCCTGACCAGCCTTATCGTTGGGGTGTGCCTTTCCTGCAAAGAGAAACTGAACCGGCATGTCGGGGTTGTTTATAATCTTACTAATCCGGTCGATGTCCTTGAAAAGCAGATATGCGCGCTTGTAGGTGGCAAACCGTCGGGCAAAGCCTATGGTGAGCACATCGTCGCGCATTTTTTCCTTGATGTCGAAAACGTGCTTTGGGTTTTCGTACTTAATGATGTTGGGATCGGCAAGCCTGCCCTTGATAAAGGTGATGAGGTTCTTCTTCAACTCCTTTCGGATATCCCAAATTCGTTGGTTAGGTACGTTGTAAATATTTTCCCAGCACGATGGTGTTTCGGAATGAATATCTCCAGAGCCTAGCTCACTTTCACACAGCTGTTTCCACTTTGCCGATGCCCAGGTGGGGTAGTGTACCCCATTGGTTACATATCCAATGTGGAGTTCCTCTTCGAAGTAGCCGGGCCACATATTCTTGAAAATCTCCCTTGAAACTTTTCCGTGTAGCTTCGATACCCCGTTTACCTCCTGCGAAAGGTTTGTGGCAAGAATGCTCATGGAGAACAGCTCGTTGGGGTTGTTCGGTATAATCTTCCCAAGGTTGATAAACTGCTCCCACGAAATTTTTAACCTGTCGGGGTAGTGTGCTATGTATGCTCTAAGCAGATTTTCGGGGAAGGCGTCGTGACCTGCAGGAACTGGCGTGTGGGTGGTGAATAGTGACGATGAGCGCACATACTCCATCGCCTCTGCAAACGACAGCTTCTCCTTGTGGATGAGGTTGTTGATTCGCTCAATGCCGATGAAAGCGGCGTGGCCTTCGTTGCAGTGGTAAACTTGCGCCTTTATGTCAAGTGTTTTCAGCGCTCGTATGCCACCTACACCTAAAAGCAACTCCTGCTTTAGCCTGTTCTCAAGATCACCTCCATACAGGTGATGGGTAATGGTCCTGTCTTCGGCGAGGTTGTCCTCAAAGTCGGTATCGAGGAGATAAAGTTCTGTTCTACCCACGTCAACCTTCCAAATTCTGACGGTTATGTTTCGGCCGGGAAGAGCAATTAATATGGTTTTCCAGTTACCATCGCTGTCTCGAACAGGTGAAACAGGTAGCTTGGAGAAATCCTGAGGGTCGTAAACCGCCACCTGCTGGCCCGTGGCTGAGAGTTGCTGGTGAAAATAACCGTAGCGGTATAGTATTCCAACGCCAACAATATCGGTGTTCTTGTCGCTGGCCTCCTTGAGGTAATCCCCGGCAAGAATGCCAAGTCCTCCGCTGTAAATCTTAAGCGAGTTGTGAAGGCCAAACTCCATGCTGAAGTATGCAATTCGTGGCTCCACTTTTTCACTCTTCTTGGCCATATAGGCCTTGAATTCGGTGTGAACCTCATTCAATCTTTCGAGAAAGTTGGTGTTTCTATCCAGCTCCTTATATAGCTTAAGCGATAGTTTTTCCAGCAGAATAATGGGGTTTTGCTGCGATTCCTTCCATAGGTTGGCGTCAATGCTCTCGAATAGTTCAACTGCCTTTTGGTTCCAACTCCACCAGAGGTTGTGCGATAGTTCTTCCAGCGCTGAAAGCTTTTGTGGAATATTCTTTTGAACCATTATTCTTGTCCACAGTGGCTTAATTATCTCAGGATGCTTTTCGATAACTGGAAGTGGCTCCTGTCGTTCCTGATCGATGAGCTGATCGAGCCGCTTGTCCACCTTCTCAAGTGCTTGGTGATAGGCCTCGTGGTAATGCACTATTAGATTTTTCCAAAGTGCAATTTGGGAGACCTCTGCTGCATTCTCCTTGATGCTCTCCATCTGGTTTCGGTCAAGGCTGCAGAAGTAGAGCATTTTCTCAACCATTTTTCCAACAACATCCTGATCGTTGGTGTCGTTGCGCAGAATAACTTCAATGCCTGGATGTGGTTTCTCGTAGCTGGTATTAACCCAAAGCCCAAATCCGGCAAGGGTGGTGGTTATGGTGGGAACTTTAAATGCTAAACTTTCAAGCGGTGTGTATCCCCATGGTTCGTAGTAAGATGGGAATACGGAAAGGTCAAGACCGATTAGCATGTCGTAGTAAGTCTTGTCGAAGATGCCATCCTTGCCATCGAGGTAGCAGGGTACAAAAAAGAGCTTAACCTTATCTTCGGGGGCGTTGTTAAGTCCAACCTCTTTGGCCTTTTTTAAGATCGGATCATATTCCGGATCGATAAGGTAGTGAGTTAGATGGGTGTCGTTGATTGCCACCACATTTTCGCTTGACTTGTCCATGAGGTTCTGGAACACATCTTTGCGAGGGCCATGGTGGGCAGCGGGAACCATTATAAAGGCAAGAATATTTTTGGTTAACTTTTGATCATGATTTAAGGTGCTAAGCGTATCCATGAATAGGTCGATACCCTTATTGCGGAACTCGTATCTGCCACCAATTCCAACAAGAAGTGAGTCTTTTGGAACATCGTGGGAGAGCAGCGCTTCTGCCACTTCATAGTATTTTACCCGTGCTTCAACCTTCCTTAATTTAAATTCGTCATCGTCAGGGAGAATACCGTTTTCGAAACCATTGGGTGTAACAACATCCACAACTTTGCCAAGGAATGCCTTACACTCCTTGGCGGTAATTTCGCTCACAGTTGTAAAGGCATCCGCACTTTGTGCCGAAAGCCGTTCCATCGATTGCTTTGCCACAACGTTGAACTCCCTTGACTTAGCATCGGGGTTATACTTTTCAATGTTGTCGTAAAGCGGTAAATTGTTTCCAGCAATGGATCGGCCTAGTACCGTGGCATGGGTTGTAAACACTGTGGCAGCTTGAGGAAGGCTCGATTTTAGATATAGAAGTCCCGCTCCAGTCATCCATTCGTGAAATTGGGCTACTACATGTAGGCCTCGGCTAAGGAAATAGCGGTAAAAACTTTCAATAACCCTTCCCGCAGCATAGCCAAAAAGTGCCGGCTCCACGTAGTCCCACTGGCCAGTTAATGAATCTAGCCGAAACTCTTCCCAGAATTTTCTAAAAATTTCGTCTTTCTGAGGCATAAAGGGGGTAAAGTCCACTAGCACGGCTATTGGATTCCCTGCAATGTTCCATCGTCCAACTTTGATGCGCAAACCCTCCTGGCTGGCCTTCTCCCTCCAACCCTTAAAGAGCAACTTGTCTTCAATAAACTCTGGATTTACAGTTGTGTGGCGCCAAACATCTGGGCCGATAAGGATGTGGTTGCTCTTAAGTTCCTCATGCATGGTAATTGCCTTTGTGGCAATAACGGTATGAATCCCGCCTACCTTGTTGCAAACCTCCCAGCTTACTTCAAACAGGTAGTCGGGTTTTTTCCGAACTATATTTTCCATAAATTACTCTTTTGTGTCCTTTTTCTTTGTTTTAGAAACAGCTTTGGCAGGAGTTTTACCCTTAACCGGTACCTTAGTTTTTGCTTTCGGTGCTGTTTTTTTGACGGAGGGAGTTTTGGTGATAGGCTCCTTGGTCAGCTTCTTTCCAAAAGAAGTGGCTGTTTTAAGCCTCTCTATTTTCTCCTGATATTCCGCAATGAGCTTCATCGCATCCGTTTGGGTAATAGTTTCTAATTGGAGCGATTCTATCCTAGTTTTTAGATAATCCTCAATACGAAGAATGAAGTCACTGAGGATATTCATGTAGTTAATAAACGCCTCGTAGGGTGTGTCGTAAGGGTTGAAATACTTGTGAACATCGCCATCGGAAAACCACTTGGTGCACATGTAGTAGAAATGGTCACTGGTTTGCAAATACTTCCAATCTCGCAGAATACTCTCGTCTTGAATTTGGTCAACCAGCGGTTTGAGGGAGTATAGCTTGTCGAAGGCTTCGTCCTGCAGGTCATTTCCAAGCCATGCGGTAAGGTCGCGCTCCTCGTCGGCCCAAGAGATGGGGTATTGCACATGCATTACCGCTACGGGCTGATGCTTGTCGGCCACCTCTGAGGGGGTCAAAAACTCAAAGTTCGTGCTTGAAAGTACGGCACCGGGAAGGTGACGCATAAATTCAAAAATTCCAGTTTCAGCCCACTGGTGCTCGCCAAAGGTTTCATAATCCATGAACAGGTTAATTACCTCCTCTTTTGGACTTAGATGATTTAGCCATTGCACGTACTTGTCGGTTGTGAGTGGCCATTCGCTCCAGTCCCTGTTGGAGAAGCGGAAGGCGATATCGTCGCTCATCCTGAAGTTCTTGAGCAGAAGTTTTAGCTTTGGGTTAATGGCATTTGCGTAAAGGTAGTTAGAACTCTTCCATCCTAAAACGTGCTTGGCACCTTCGGTTAGCATGGCCTTAAATCCCATGTCGGCCACCACCTCACCAATAAGGTCGCTGTAGATAAGCTCGGTGTTGCGGAATACCTTTGGTGTTTGGCCAAAAAACTCCTTTACCATGGCGTTTTGTAGCTTCACCTGCTGCTCAAACTCCTCCCGACTCTTGAGCGCTGAAAGGGAGTGGGAGTAGGTTTCGCCAATAAACTCTACGCATCCGGTTGCAGCCAGCTTTTTAAAACTCTCTAGCACATCGGGAGCATACAGCTGAAACTGGGTAAGTGCCACCCCCGAAATGGAGTAGCTTATCTTAAACCGTATGCCATACTCGTTGATAAGGTCCAGCATCAGCTGGTTTGTTGGCAGATAGCACTTCTCCGCCACCTTTCGCATAATGGAACGGTTGGCAAACTCATCGTAGTAGTTGTGGTCAGTTCCTATGTCGAAAAACCTATAACGGCGGAGTCTAAAAGGCTGATGCACCTGGAAATAAAAACAAATTGTTCTCATGATTCAATGTCTTTAGGTTACGATTTCAACAGCGATTGGTACACTTCAATAACTTTTTGGGCGGCTTCATCCCACTTGAGGCTTGTAACCTCCTCCTGTCCATATCGACGGAAGAGTTTCGAGAGCCCATCGTAGCAAAGCAAACCGTAAATGGCGTCGGCCATGGCCTCAACATCCCAAAAGTCGATTTTAAGGGCATGTTTAAGCACCTCTGCAACGCCCGATTGCTTGGAGATAATAACAGGCACACTTGCTCTCATGGCCTCCAGCGGTGAGATACCAAATGGCTCTGATACCGATGGCATAACATATACATCGCTTTGGGCAAACATTCGGTGAACATCGGCACCCTTCAAGAATCCGGTAAAGTGGAAGTGTTCACTTATGCGTAGCTCTGCAACACGCTTAATCATCCGGTTCATCATGTCACCGCTACCGGCCATTACAAAGCGAACGTTGGAATACTTGGAAATCACCATGTTGGCGGCCTCCACAAAATAGTCGGGTCCTTTTTGGAAGGTTATACGACCAAGAAACGTCACTATCTTTTCGGGAACTGCCTTAGCGGAGTAGGCAAATTCGCTGTAATCGAGGTTGAACTCCACCGCGTTGTGCACAGTAACCACCTTGTCTGGATTTATGCCATATCGGTTGATCACTATGTTACGAGTGTAGTTGCTCACGGTAATAATGCGATCGGCCTCCTCCATCCCCTTCTTCTCAATGTTCCAAACACCTTGATTGATGTTCTCCCCCGAACGGTCATATTCGGTTGCGTGAACGTGAATTACCAGCGGCTTGCCCGATACTCGCTTGGCTGCAATACCGGAGGGGTAGGTGAGCCAGTCGTGCGCATGAATTACGTCAAATGAGTTCTGCATGGCAAGCGCCGCGGCAACAATAGCATAGCGTGTAACCTCCTCCATGAGGTCGGTTCCATACTTCCCTGAAAATTTGAAGTTGCTGGAGGTGGAGATGTCGGTTAGCGTTGTCTTATCGTGCAAACTTTGCTCTATTATTTTGCGAAATTCTTCCGGTGAAACATAGGGAATTAGGTTCGACTCCACCTCCATAAGCAGGAACCGTTTCCAGAAATCTTCCACGCTAATGCTTTGGGTTGAGACCAGCACATCGCCGGCATCCACAATTCGAGCCGCGCTTTGGTCCTCGTCACCGTATGTTTTTGGTACAACAAAAATTACCTCCGTGTTGGCTTTGGTTAACCCTGTTACCAATCCCTGGCAAGCGGTACCAAGCCCTCCCGTTATATGAGGTGGAAATTCCCATCCAAACATCAAAACTCTCATTGGCCAGTGGATTATTGGTTGCTATAAACATCAATGAAATCAAGAATTCTTAATACGGCTGCTACGCTCCATGCCTGGGAAATGGCACCTTCCGGATGTTGGGGCGGATCGCCGTCATAAATTTCGGCAATGGAGCAAAGCCCTCGGGTTGTCATGTCCTCTTTAAAGTTATCGGCAATTTTTTTAGCAGTAGATAAGTAGGCTTTGCCGTGAAGTTTAAAGTTGGCTTCCACGTAGAAGCCAAGTAGCCATGGCCATGCAGTTCCTTGGTGGTAGGCGCTATCGCGCTCTGCTTGGCCTCCAAAGTATCGCCCAGTGTATTTGGGATCTTGGGGTGAAAGTGTTCGAATGCCCTTTGGCGTGAGTAGTTCCTTTTCAACCACCTTAAGCAGCGAAGCTTTTTGGTCGTCGGAAATGGCGCTGTATGGAAGTGCCGCTGCAAAAATTTGGTTGGGCCGCACCTGCTTACATTGCGTGTTGTTGTGAACTACGTCAGCAAGGTAGCCCAGCTCCTCAATCCAGAAGGTGTTTGAGAAGTTTTCTTCAATCAAGTTGGGCAGCGATCCCCACTCCTTTACAAATGCACTATCCTTGAATTCCTTAGCTAGGCTGAGCGTAAAGCATACGGCGTTATACCAGAGTGCGTTGATTTCAACCGGGAAGCCTTCGCGAGCAGTTACCGGCTTTCCAGCAACAACCGCATCCATCCAGGTAAGTGCTACACCGGGTTCGCCAGCAAATACCAATCCGTTATCGTGCATTTTGATGTTGTAAGGAAGTTCTCCTGTTCGGTAGGCATGGAGAATAGTTTTCATCTTTTTGCCATACGATGTCCAGACTTCTTTACGGTCTTTGGTAGTTTCGGCATACATTTGAATAGACCAGAAAAACCAAAGTGGCGCGTCTACGGAGTTGAAGGCAGTGGCGGTAGAGTGACCAACGTTAGGGAAGAGGCCATCTTTCATTTCCGCAGCCAGCGTATCGATCACCGCCTTGCAGGTTTTTACATCACCATTTGTGAGCGTGAGCCCCGGCAACGATACAAAGGTGTCGCGACCCCACCTCCCAAACCATGGATAGCCGGCAATAAGTTCCACCTTTTTTTCCTTCTTCACCAAGAATTGCTGCCCAGAATTATTTAGGCAGTTTCTGAAAGAATCCTTCTGAGGACGATGCTTAATTTCGTTATTCAGTTTTGTGACAAATGAGTTGGGTGCCTCTTCCTTTGTGGAGGCAGAAAACACAACACTTTCCCCTTTTTTTATTGAGATTTCGAAGTATCCTAGCGTGAGCAAGTCCTCCTGAAATTCATAGCCTCTGTTCTGCTCCTCCATATACTCGATGTTGTAGAACCAATCGGGGGCTGCTACAAACTCATTCTTGTGGCTTAGCTGCATGTGAAGGAATGGAAATCCCGGATAGAGCTTTGCCTTAATGCCATTTGCAATGGGCTTGAAATGGGTGTCGGCATTCATGTTGGCCTTTGAAAGGGCATGCGAGTTTCTGAAGGCAAGAAATGGCTTAATGCGCAACTTTGTTGGTGAATGAGCATCAAGCAGTGTATAGCGAATAAGAAGTTGCTCTTCGTTGTGGGTAAACGCTATCTCCTTAAGCAACTTTACACCGCCCACCTGGTATGTTAGCCTTACTGTAGGCTCATATTCAAAGTCGACGATATACTTATGACCTCTGGGTTCGTAAAGCCCTGGATATTTGTGAATCCCAAGGTTAAACGATTGTCCTCGCTGGATAACGGTTTCGTCAACCGAAGAGAGGAGTACGTGATTTTCGTAATCAAACTCCTTGAGCGGCAGCACCATCATCCCATGGTATTTCCTGGTATTACATAGCACAATGGTGCTGCTGCAATACCCACCAGCTCGGTTCGTGCTCAGAATTTCTCTCTGGAGAGAATATTCTAAGTTAACCAACTCATCTTTGTTGAAGGTAAGATATCCCATGACAACTAATTTTTACTCCGTCCAGCCAAGGATGGAGGTGATTTTGCACTTCGATTTTTATTTCTCCAAAATTCGTATCAAGTTATGAATTTTTAGGCTGTTTGTCAGCTTAATAAGGTTAATATTTCTGTTATTTTTAGCTACATCGATTGCGTTGGCACCTTTTATAGAACTTTTTACTGTTAATTTTTACGAATGTGTAGCAGTCAAGAGCCAGTAAGCCAGTGTTGTAGCGTTGTTGCTGATAGATGAGGGTTAATTACACCGTTTTTTTTTCGATATTTACGCTTCAAAAAAAATGACGATGATGAAGTGGATTTCATTTCTAATGGTCGGATTTGCAATGCTTTCCTGCACTGGCGTTTCCGGAAACAAAACTGAAATCAAGGGGAAATTTTTTCAGCCGGGGGCAAAGTTGGTGCTCTATAGGGTAATGGCAAAGGAGCCGGAGGAGGTTGATTCTACTTACGTGCTGGATGGTGGGAAATTTTCATTTGAATTGCGGCTAACAGAGCCAACCTTCTTTCTGCTTCGATACACAACTCAAAAGGAAATTGTGCTGCTTATTGAGCCGGGGGAGCAGGTAAAAATGGATATTACCGATTCTCCCAAGTGGCTGAAATATAGTATAAAAGGATCCCTTGGTAGTGAAAAAATTAAGGTTGTATCCGATAGCTTAAACCATACATTGAATCTTCTCGATTCCATGAAGGTAAAGTTTGAGGCACTGTCCAAAATGCAGGTAAATCAGGATAGTCTTCGTCATGTGTTTATGGATACGGTTCGTTACATCGTTCAGCGCCATAGAACATTCACTCGAAATTTTGTAAGGAAGAATACACAGTCGTTGGCAGTGATTGTAGCGCTGAATCAGCAGTTCGACCCACGCACCTTTGTGCTTAATTCCAAGGAGGATTTTCAGCTCTTTCGACTGGCTGACTCAACTTTGTATATCAAGTACCCCAGCAATGACTTAGTTAGGGTCCTTCACCAAAATGTGAGCAACTTTGAGCAGCAGCAAGCCTTGTTTGCAGAGGCGCGAAACATGCCTTCGGTAGGAACAACAGCGCTCGATTTCTCGATGGCTACTCCTAAAGGGGATACTCTTTCACTTAAAAGTTTGCGTGGAAAATACGTGCTGCTAGACTTCTGGGCTTCGTGGTGTCCCCCCTGTCGCAAAGAAAATCCCAATCTGGTGAAGGCTTACCAAAAATACCATACCTTAGGGTTTGAAATACTGCAGGTGTCAATCGATAAAAACCGTGCGTCGTGGATAAAGGCCATTGCCGATGATAAGCTTAGCTGGCATCAGGTTGGAGACCTAAAGTTTTGGGATTCTCCGGTGGCACGCCTCTACCACATCACGCGCATTCCAGCCAACTTTCTTATCGATCCAAACGGGAAAATTATTGCCCGGGACGTTAGGGGTGAGGAGCTCGAGAAAACGCTCAGTAGAATATTTGAAAAAAAGTAGTTGTTGATTACGAAAATGATGAATATGAAGTTTGGGAAAATTTTGATTTTCGGCCTGGCCATTGCGCTGGCTTCGTGTCAGGGAAAGCAAACAGTAAGAATTGGTGGAACCATTGCAAATGGCAATAACTTGGTGGTTTATTTGGAGAAGTTTGATATTTCAACTGCCTCACCAATGGACTCTGTGGTGCTTGGGCCTACTGGTGAATTTCATTTCAAGGCGAAAGTGGACAACCCCGGCTTTTACCTGCTTAAGCTGTCGGGAAAGAGCCCTATTACCTTGCTGCTAGCCCCAAAGGAGAAAGTTACTGTAAATGCTGATGCGGCTACCTTCGATAAATCCTACACCGTTGAGGGCTCCGTTGGCTCTTTGAAAGTACAGGATATTTATAATCGCTTGATAACGCTTAAAGCAAAAGTCGATTCGCTTTCGAAAGTTGCCAAAGCGGAGGGTGACAACCAACCTGCATTGCTAAAGATATACTCTACCACCGATAGCCTTATTCAGGCACATAAGGAGTATTCCATCGCATTTATGCAGAAAAACATCAACTCACTTGCCACCGTTTTTGCGCTTTACCAGCAAATATCGGAGGGAACCTTTCTCTTCAGCTCCATCGACGACCTCACCTACTACAGGATGGTGGCTTCTGCACTTAAGGCGTTCTACCCTAATTTGATGATAACAAAAGTGGTGCTTAACGACTATGATCAGCTCGACACCAAGGTAAAGCGTTACAAAGTGAACCAGATGGTGGCAACCGCTCAATCAACTTTACCCGAAATTGCACTGCCCAATATGGCTGGCGACACTGTTCGACTATCATCTTTCAAGGGTAAGGTTGTGATACTGGATTTTTGGACATCGACTTACCCGGGTGCACTGCTCGATAATCGTGAGCTGCTCAATATTTATAAGGAGTTTAAAGGCAAGGTGGTGGTGTATCAGGTTTCTCTCGACACCGATAAAGATGCCCTGATGAGCGCTTTGAAGGAGAGCGGAATTCCGTGGACAGTTGTTTCTGATTTCACTGGTGAAGGTTGTGTGGCTGCCCATGTATATAATGTTCAGCAATTACCTGAAAACTATATTATTAGCAAAAAGTATGAGATTGTTGGAAAGAATCTATTTGGGAATGATTTGCGGATGAAGCTGAAGGAAATTGTCGGCTAATGGACAAAACGAAACTTTACTTTATCAGCGATGCCCATTTGGGTTTAGCAACCAAGCAACCCAGTGTAGTAAGGGAGCGTTACCTTGTCGACCTGCTCGACAGGGCTAAGGCTGATGCACGTGAGATTTTTCTCCTCGGTGATATTTTTGATTTCTGGTTTGAGTATAAACGGGTTGTGCCAAAGGGCTTTACCCGCCTGCTGGGCAAAATTGCCGAGCTTACCGATAGTGGTATTCCCGTTCACTTTTTTACTGGCAATCACGATATCTGGGCCTTCGACTATCTTCCTGCTGAAATAGGGGTTCAGATACACCGAGGTCCATTGGTGGTAGAACGTTTTGGGAAGCGATTCTACCTAGCGCATGGCGATGGACTTGGCCCTGGCGACAAAGGCTATAAGCTGCTAAAGTGGGTTTTCACCAGAAAAATACTGCAGTGGTTGTTTGCCCGTCTTCATCCAAATTTGGCCATGTGGTTCGGCCAACGCTGGTCGTATAACAGCCGCTATGCAAAGGCAATTTTTAATGATTTTCAAGGTGAAAATGAGGACCTCTATATCTATTCCAACCAGATATTAGAGCATGAGCATTTCGATTTTTTCGTGTATGGCCACCGCCATGCTTTGGCATTCATGCCCTTGAAAGATAGCTCGGCCACTCTAGTTGTTCTTGGCGATTGGATTGTGAACTTCACCTACGGAGTTTTTGATGGTGAAAAATTTGAAATGAAGAAATACCGTTTGAATGAGAGCATTTAAGTTGGCAATAAAAACAGACGAAACATCGGTTCTCGGGAAAATAAGTAATGCAGTTAAAGAGGCCATCCCGGTGGCCCTAAAAACTGGGTGGTGGCTAATAAAGCTGATTATCCCAGTTTCGTTGGCGGTGACGTTGCTAAAATATTATGGAATTCTTGAGATACTATCGCGACTTCTTTCTCCACTGTTTTCTAACTTTGGCTTACCTGGCGAGGCTGTTTTGGCCTACCTCAGCGCTATATTCCTTAATATTTACTCAGCCATTGCAGTAATTAGCACGCTTCCGCTTACCGGAAGAGAGATAACCATACTGGCCGTTATGTGTCTCATCTCCCACAACCTAATAGTGGAGACGGCTGTTCAGCGAAAAACCGGATCACGCGTTGGTGAAATGTTGGCCCTTCGACTGGGGGTAAGCCTCCTGGCTGGGTTTTTACTTAACTTAATGGTACCTGCTTCGGTGGGTGTTTCCTCCTTTATGATTACAAGCGGGGAGGGTGTAACCCTAAAGGCTGCATTGATGGAATGGATTTCAAGTTCGGCTTATTTGGCATTAAAAATAATTGTGTTGGTATCGCTGTTGATGATTCTGCAACGCATACTGCAGGCGTTTGGTATTTTAGCACTTCTTTCGAAAGGGCTAAAACCTATCCTCCGACCGTTTGGGCTTCCGGCCAACACCACCTTTCTATGGTTGGTTGCCAATGTTCTTGGTCTTGCTTACGGCTCGGCGGTAATGATGGAGGAGACCTCTGCTGGACGACTATCTCGCGAGGAGGCCGACTTGCTTAACTATCACATTGCCATTTCGCACAGCAACCTCGAGGATGTCCTGCTCTTTGTGGCCATAGGTGCACCTTTCGTCTGGCTGCTTTTCCCTCGATTGATTCTTGCTGGAGTGGCAGTGTGGACCGTGAGGTTTGTAAAATATGGTAATCGAAGTTTTCATTAAATTGTAGGACCAATTTTGCATTTTATTGATTAGAAAAATGAATAACCCATGAAGCAATACTTGGCATTACTGGACCATATTGTAGAAAACGGAGTAGTTAAGGACGATCGCACTGGCACTGGTACTAAGAGCGTGTTTGGCTACCAAATGCGGTTTAACCTTCAGGATGGTTTTCCGCTCGTTACCACCAAGAAGGTTCATATGAAAAGCATTATTCATGAGCTGCTCTGGTTTTTAAAGGGTGAAACCAATGTTGCCTACCTTAACCAGAATAAGGTGACCATTTGGGATGAGTGGGCCGATGAGTCCGGCGGATTGGGCCACATTTACGGTTACCAATGGCGCTCCTGGCCCGGACTCGATGGAAAAACATACGATCAAATTGCTGGAGTTGTAAATAGCTTAAAAAACAATCCCGATTCGCGACGGCATATTGTGAGCGCTTGGAATGTTGCCGAGCTAGAGAATATGGCACTTCCGCCTTGCCATGTGCTGTTTCAGTTTTACGTGGCCGATGGCAAGCTCTCCTGCCATCTCTATCAGCGAAGTGCCGATGTGTTTTTAGGCGTTCCATTCAACATTGCCTCGTACGCTTTGCTAACGCACATGATGGCGCAGGTTACTGGCTATGCGCCTGGTGAATTTGTTCATTCGCTTGGCGATACCCACATCTACCTCAACCATTTTGAGCAGGTTAAGCTGCAGCTGAGCCGCGAGCCAAAACCTTTGCCGACGCTTAAACTTAATCCTGATGTAAAGAGCATTTTCGATTTTCGTTACGAGGATATTACCATTGAAGGATACGAGTCACATCCGGCCATCAAGGCCGATATTGCCGTGTAGCTTATGGTTTCGATTATTGTAGCAGTTGGGAACAAAGGGGCAATTGGTCTTAGAAATCGGTTGCTATGGCATATTTCAACCGATTTAAAGCGGTTTAAGGCCATAACCACAGGTCATGCCATAATCATGGGGCGTAAGACCTTTGAGTCCATAGGAAAGCCACTACCCAACCGCCAAAATATTGTAATCTCACACAATCCCATTAACCACCAGGGCGTTTTGCGTGCTTCTTCGCTGGAGGAGGCACTGCAAATGGTTCAAGGTGATGAGGCTTTTGTTATTGGAGGAGGAGAAATTTATGGACAAGCACTCCCCCTAGCTGACAGAATATACCTTACCCGTGTTTGGAAGGATTATGAGGCCGATACCTTTTTTCCAGAAATTGAAATGGACAAGTGGAGCGAAATTTCGCGGGAAGATTTTCCCGCCGAAGGCGATAATCCTGCTTTCTCATTCATCGTATTGGAGCGCAGAAAGCCGTTATAGTATCCCTTTTTGCTTATTAATTTAAAAGCCACCCCGAAGGATGGCTTTTAATATCTTATTATTGAGTTATTAAGCAGCTTTTAGCTTATTAATGTTCAACTTCTCCATCTTCTCCTTGGCATAGCTCAGGGTTACACTGAACTCTTCAGGTTTCAGCGACGGCATTTCATACATTGCATCAATCATAATGGATTCGCAAATGGAACGCAGTCCTCTAGCACCGAGCTTAAATTCAACAGCCTTGTCAACTATATACTCCAGCGCATCTTCTTCGTAGGAGAGCTTAATGCCATCCATATCGAAAAGTTTTTCGTACTGGCGTGTAATGGCGTTTTTTGGTTCGGTTAGAATTCTACGCAATGCAGGTCTATCTAACGGGTTCAGGTAAGTAAGAATGGGTAACCTTCCAATGATTTCTGGAATGAGCCCAAACGACTTGAGGTCCTGAGGCGCTATGTACTGCAAGAGGTTACCCCGGTCAACCGTTTCGTTCTGCTTGGCTGCATTAAAGCCCACCACTTGGGTGTTGAGCCGCATTGCAATCTTCTTTTCAATGCCATCGAAAGCGCCACCGCAGATAAAGAGGATGTTCTTGGTGTCAACCTGAATCATCTTTTGCTCGGGGTGCTTCCTTCCACCTTGAGGTGGCACGTTTACAATCGATCCCTCCAGCAGCTTCAGCAAACCTTGCTGAACTCCTTCGCCGGAAACATCACGGGTAATGGATGGATTGTCGCTCTTACGGGCAATCTTGTCAAGCTCGTCTATAAAAACGATGCCTTTCTCCGCAGTCTCCACGTTGTAGTCTGCAACCTGAAGTAGGCGGGAGAGTATGCTCTCCACGTCCTCGCCCACGTAGCCGGCCTCAGTTAGCACCGTAGCGTCTACAATGGTAAAAGGAACATGCAGCATTTTGGCGATGGTTCTTGCAAGTAGAGTTTTTCCCGTGCCCGTTTCACCAACCAGCACAATGTTGGATTTTTCAATCTCAACCTCGTCGTTGCTCTTAATATCCCTGCTAAGCAGGCGCTTGTAGTGGTTGTAAACTGCAACTGACAGGTATCTCTTTGCATCGTCTTGACCAATAACATATTGGTCGAGAAACTCCTTCATCTCGTTCGGCTTTAGCAGCTGAACGTCGGCGAGAGAAAAGTTTGTCTTCTTCTTTACCTCCTCCTGCACAATGAGGTGGGCCTGCTCCACACAGTAGTCGCAAATAAAGCCCGACATACCGTTAATGAGCAAGTTTACTTCCTTGCGCGATCTTCCACAAAATGAGCATCTATCTAACGCCATTATCCCTCTCCTTCGATTTAGAACCTTTACTCAGGTAGAGGAGGAATCCCCAACCCGGAGTCAGGTATTTATTGTTTCTTCTCTCTGTTCTTTGTGATTATTTCGTCAATCATGCCATACGTTTTTGCCTCCTCCGAGGTCATCCAGTGGTCGCGGTCGCTATCTTTTTCGATTTGCGCGAATGGTTTTTCGGTATGGAATGCTAGAATGTCGTAGAGCTCCTTTTTGAGCTTCATAATCTCCCTAGCTGTGATTTCGATGTCCGATGCCTGTCCCTCAGCACCACCCATGGGCTGATGAATCATCACCCGGGAGTGCGTTAATGCGCTGCGCTTTCCCTTTTGACCGGCAGTGAGTAGCACTGCTCCCATGGAGGCGGCCATTCCGGTGCAAATGGTGGCCACGTCGGAGGTGATAATCTGCATGGTGTCGTATATTCCAAGTCCGGCATAAACTGAGCCGCCAGGAGTATTCAGGTAAATCTGGATATCTTTCGACGGATCGGTGGATTCCAAAAAGAGCAGCTGCGCCTGAATAATGTTGGCTACGTCGTCCGATATTGGCACCCCCAGAAAAATAATGCGGTCCATCATGAGGCGCGAAAACACATCCATAGTGGCAATGTTTAGCTGACGCTCCTCAATAATGGTTGGGGAGATGTAGTTGCCTTGCATCGACTGGAAGCGGTGTAGGCTTAAGCTGCTTATGCCAAGGTGCCCTCGGGCATATTTTCTGAATTCATCGTTCCTTTCCATTAGCTCGGGTTTTGTAATTATTACTTGTTGTTAAACAGCTGATCGAACTCTTTGGTTGTAACTTCTTTGGTGTCGAGCTTAACGGTGCTCTTAAGAACCTCCACAACCTTGTCCTCGAGTAGCTTTTCACGAATACGTCTATCTTCCTCCTTGTTGCTGAGAATGCGCTGTGCAAAGTTCTCAACCTCGGAATCGGGCACATTCATAAAGCCGTAATTCTTAAACTGGTCGATGGCAAACTCCTTTGCCTTTTCGAGTACGTCGGCCTCTTCAATCTTGATTTCGTGTTCGATGGCAATGTGGTCGCGAATGAGCTGCCATTTAAGGTCGTTGGCAAAGTGGTCGAAGTCCTTATCAATCTGCTCCATGGTAAACTTGCCTTCGTTAACGGCAAGCAACCAGCGTTTTAAAAACTCAGTAGGCAGTTCAATTTTGGCTTTATCAATAAGTTTTTCCTTGATATCGATGAGGAACTTGAAGTCCGATTCTTTGGTCAGGTTCACTCGGATGTCGCTATCAACTCTAGCGTTGAACTCCTCCTCCGAGGTTACAGTACCTTCGCCATACACCTTATCGAAGAGTTCCTGGTCGATGTCAGCATCAACAAACGATCGTACTTCGTTGGGAATGAAGCGGAACGATGGGGTAAGCTTTGCAACCTCCTCCTTTTTGATCTTCAACATAGCTGATAGGTCTGTATCGTTTGAGAAGGTTTTTCTGATGTCGAAATCGATGATGTCACCAACCTTTGCCCCAACAAACTTTGCCTTTTGCTCTTCATCGGTAATGGTTCGCAGCGAGACAAAAGCGTCATCAACAGAAATGCCATTCTCCATGGGCGCACCATCTTCACCAAGCTGTTCAACCTTGCCGCGCATTACATCCTCTTCCCCGGCAACTTCGCCAGGCATCATTTTGCCATACCTGCGACGGTAGCTGCTGAGATAGTTGTTCCGAAGTTCCTCGTCAATCTTGAGTTCGTAGTATGGAACCTTGTCTCGAGCGGTAAGCTTAAGGTCGATTTCTGGTGAAAGACCGAGGTCGAAGGCAAACTCGAACGTGGTGTCGGCATCCCAGTCAATGCTTTTTTGGTGCTTCTCGCTGGGCATGGGTTCGCCAAGCAGCTTAATCTTTTCGTCGTAGATATAGGTGGTGAGGGCATCCGAAACAATCTTATTGATCTCCTCAGCCATTACGGGTTTGCGATACAGCTTGTTGATCATCCCTGCCGGAACCATGCCCGGTCTAAAACCGTCGATTTTTGCCTTTCTGCGAAAATCGCCCAACGCTTTTGTAACGCGCTCTTGGTAATCGCCTTGGTCAACCGTAACCTTTAAAACGGCGTTGAGGGTATCAACGTTCTCCTTTACAATATTCATCTGTTGAACAGTTTAGATAAATGTAATAATTAAGTCCTTATATGCAGCGCTACCTGTAATTAATGTTGTTTAAGGTTGTTGCCATTATTCCAATCAACATCGAAAAATCTATTCGGTTGATTAACAGCTGCATTATTATTTAGAAATTAGCGCACAAAGGTAGAAAATTGGTGCAAGAGAAACAAATGGACTTCAAGAAATAGTTTTGGCAGTATTTTTTCGTATAATCATAACGACCATATAATCAACACAGTATAAAATAATTTAAAAATAAACGAAAATAGCTTGTCACGAAATGGTGATTTCTGGAATATAGAGTTGAAAGGAACAAGATTTTAAACCTTAAAAAAATACAACAATGAAAACTAGGAATTTGAACCTCGACAACTTCTCAACCAGCAATTGCGAAATTCTTGACAACGATCAGCTCATCTCTTTGGTAGGTGGCGATAATGCTAATGATGGAACAATTCTTCCAGATCCTGTAATTTGGATAAAAATGTAATTTATCATTTTGGGTAATAAGAGAATCCATAATTGCCCACCTTAATAAAATACGACAATGGAAACTAGAAATTTGAACCTCGGCAACTTCTCAACCAGCAATTGCGAAATTCTTGACAACGATCAGCTCATCTCTTTGGTAGGTGGCGATAATGGTAATGATGGTACAATTGCCCCAGATCCTGTAATTTGGCTTAAGGGTTAATTGGCGATTTTAGAGGTTGATTTTCTTTTGAAGATTAGCAACTTGCAATTGTAGTAGATAACTTTTTTATAATTAATGCATAATAGCGATGAAGGCACCTTACTATACTGCTATTCGGCTGCTGGAGAAGCGAATCGACGGTAGCATTACCGCCGAGGAGGCTGGCTGGCTGAATCAGCGAATGGAGGTAGATGTATCGTTGCAGCGGGAGTTGCGCTTCAGGCAGGAGTTGGAGAAGCTGTCCGCCGAGGCGGAGATAGATAGGCTACGCCAAGAGCTCGTGGGCGTTTGGATGGATACGCAGCGGCTCGACTTGACCAATAGTGAGCTTGAATACCGATTCAACCGCATTAAGAAATACTTCTACGCTGCCGCCACCTTGGCGGGCCTTACGGCTGGAGGCATTGGTATCCATTCGGTCTTGAGCAATGGAGCAAATCCAACAGCCCTTTATGCCGAGAACTTTGAGCCATACCCGCCCGTTCGCGTGGTCCGCTCCAATGGTGAACTCTCCAGCGATTCACTATTCTTTAGGGGCATGATTGCCTACCAGTCGGGCTACTTCAACACCTCAAAGGACGACTTTGAAACTTTAATGAAAGGTGGCAATACCTCTACCACGGTGAGATTCTACCTTGGCGTTAGCTATATGGAGCTCAACGATTTTGGAAAAGCTCGTGAAGCGCTTAACGCTGTTGCTCAAGCCAACTCTCTTTTTAAGGAGCAGTCGATTTGGTATACAGGGCTATGCTTCCTTGGCGAAGGCAATGTGGCCGATGCACGGAAAGCATTGAGTGAGTTGGTAAACTCTGGAACCCCTATATCTGCCAAGGCAGAGCAACTGTTAAAAAAATTACCGGAATAACCCTTTAAATCTGAAATTATGGACGTAGAGTTCCTAACATCCGATCGACCAGCTGTGCGGGAAGAGAGCTGGATGGAGATGCTTAGCTACAAGAGCCTTGACACAATCTATTTTTTTGAATCCGATGAAGAGGATACCTTCATAGTGCTTGCCGATGGAAGCAGGCGAAGGATAAGTGTAAGGCTTGATCAACTTGAGCGGCTTCTTCCTACAGGCTCATTTCTACGCTGCGGGTGGGGTTTCATAGTTAACTTAAACAGAATAAAGGAATTCTGGTCGGTTGATAAATCCATTGTGGTGATGGACAACGGTGAGGTTATTCCCGTACCAAAAACCTATCGTTATCCCCTGCGCGAGCGAATGGCCCGACGCCTTATTGCCTGAAATTTTTTGAGGTTCCCTAAACCTGATATGTGCCGTTGGAGCGCACTTGCCAATAGTTGGGCGGGTGCGCTTCTACTTTTACATTGAATAGTGTGGTGTTAGTTATTTGAATACTTGGAACCCTTTTCTAATGCTTCCCTTTGAGATTGAATCTTATTTTGTTGCTGAACTCTGACAGCCAACAATTTCAGCAGATTATTCGAAGAAGTCTTTTTGTATCCATTCTAAATTACCTAACTGTTTAAAGAAAGCTCGATTTCGCTTGTCACGAAAAGTTCGATTTCGGAATATAGTTATGGTAGCGTTTCAATGAGATAACATTGCCAACCCATTCAAGGGTTTATAAACAAGCCTTGGCTAGAGTTAAACTATGTGTGTGCATACAAGAAATTAGCAATTTGAACTTATCACATCGATTTCCGCCAAAAGACAGACAATTCGGCGCAGTTAAACTAGGAATAAGAAACCTCTCAAAACCCTAACCGATGAGTAAACTAACCTACCTCAATCGCCTAAAGCGAATTGACCATCTGATTAGAATCCGAGCAACGGGCAATACAGTTGCTTTTGCTGAACGATTAAATGTTTCTAGGAGCCAACTCTGTGAAGAGCTGAAGACTTTAAGGGAACTTGGCGCTCCGATCTCCTATAGCAGAATACAGCAAACCTACTTCTACAAATATCCCACCTCCTTTTGCATAGAATTCTTCCCTATTAGAAAAGATGAAAAAGAAGTGGCAAATATTTTTGACGAACGAACCCCTGTCAAGCAAAAAAAGTAGTTCGGTCCGACAATGCTGGACTGAACTATTTTAAACTTGTATTAAGGTTTGTGGCCACAACCTAGGCGGATGCCGAAAAGCCTAGAATAGTTCTAATGAGTAGGCATATAATACACAAAAATCATGAAAAAGATTAAGTTAAACAAGTTGGCAAAACAGAGTTTGAAAACAAAGGAAATGAATGCAGTAAAGGGCGGAACATCTCCTGCTGTAGATCTTACAGATTGTTTGTGCTATTTTATGGGAGGTAATGATGGTGCTCAAATGTATAGTAATGCAGGGTCAAAGGTTGTGCATCCTCAGCCATAATTTGGATATGAGATGAATGGTTATTTAATAATAGCCAAGTTATGGGGTTATATAATTGTATAACCCTATAACACATTCCCGTGTTAATGTTGTTTAGTAGTTCCGCATAGATGTACTTAATCTGGTTTTGCACTCAATCACAATTGCTGTTTTTTACATTGAGGATAGTAAATACTTCTAATTACGAGATTGGTAGTATTCCAGGATCTGTTCTATAGTAATAAAGTTTGTGATCTACTTGTTTTTATTCATACTGGTTGAATTTATACTATAAAAGACATTTATTTATAATTTATATATTATGGAAGCGAGGAGACAAAAAATTGATATTTCTAGCCATATCTATTACGATTTAACTAGAGGCAGTTACCGGAAAAAAAGAGGCAGCACACGAGATTTTATTGAACTTCAGCCTACTGCAGTAAAGGATGCATTGGTAAATACACCCCAGATAACATTCGAGATTACAGATGCATGTAATTTGGAGTGTAGGTATTGTGGCTATGGTGCTTACTACAACTTTTACGATAAGCGAGAATCAAAAATGCTTGAGTTGGGGAAAGCCATCCGATTTTTGAACTTCATGATGGAGTTATGGAATAGTGAACTTAACAATTCATTTGGTCAGAAGGTTTACATAGGTTTCTATGGAGGAGAACCTTTGTTAAATATGTCATTCATTGAGGGGGTTGTTGATTATATTGGGCAGAATAAATGCTCAAATAGGGATTTTGTATTTTCAATGACGACCAATGCGATGCTTCTAGATCGGTATGTAGACTATTTGCAGGCACATGATTTCCACCTTTTAATCAGCTTAGATGGAGGAGAGTTGAACAATTCATATAGGGTAAACAAGAAGGGGCAAGGAGTATTTGAAAGAGTGGTAAAGAATGTTGAAATTTTACGATCAAAATATCCAGCATACTTTAACGATCGAGTGAATTTTAATTCTGTGCTGCATAACCGGAACTCTGTAGCTGAAATTTACAATTATTTTAGAGATAATTACGGAAAGTTGCCAAGCATTGGGGAGTTAAATAATGTTGGAATCAGACCTGATATAGTAGAGGAATTCAATAAGGCTTACCGTAATGCATATGAAAGTCTTCACCAGTCAGAAAACTATGAGGTGATTGAGAAGGAGATGTTCTTAAGGTTGGGAAGCTCTCAATCACGCGCTTTCTTTTTACAGCAGAATAGTGGATATTCTTATAACAATTATTTGGATTTACTCTTTGAGAAAAAAAAGGCAGGGAGGATTCCAACGGGTACTTGTCTCCCTTTTAGCAATAAAGTATTTATTACTGTGAATGGAAAAATCTTGCCCTGCGAGCGCGTTGGGCATCGTTTTGCGTTGGGGTATATTTCTGAGGATGAGGTTACTATTGATTATGAGGCGATTGCTATTAGGTATAATGGGTATTATGCAAAGTTGAAACAACAATGCAGCACTTGTTATAATGTTGATGGATGTGTGCAGTGCATTTTTAACCTAGCAGATATCGAGTCTCAGCCAATCTGTTTTGGCCATATGGATAATAAAAGTTTTTCAGAATATGCAACTCATCATATTGATTATTTGCGCACTAACCCGGAGGAGTATTATAAAATATTGGAAGAACTAATAATTGATTAGATTGATGAAAGATAAAATGGTGAAACTTATTAAGGATTCTTACTGGATTTTTCTAGAACCGACCACGTATTGTAGAAGAGACGAGAGAGGTTGGCTTCTATATAACACGTGTAATGGAAAGTATTACGTTAGTGAATCAAAAGAGGTAACTGGTGTTATTTCTGAAATTTGTGATAGAGGGAGTTTGGGAGTATCCTTAATACAAAGTGATGTTGTGAATCACAGTTTAGAACTCTCTGCGTTTGTTGATGAAATTGAAGAAAAAAAACTTGGCGGGATTCTATGTGTTGAGGATGTGCCAAAAAAGCCAGTTCGGTTTATGCCTGTATTAAACTTGCAGCGCGATATTGATAAACTTAAGTTAATCGATACAAAATCAAAGGGTAGAGAGATAGGAAAATTCTTGTTGGAGTTAAATATATACATAAACAATTCATGCAACCATACCTGCAGCCTATGTGAGGATTATCATAAGCAATATTTAAGTTGCACTGCGGTGACAAATAAACCTGAAGTCAACATTGCTACAGACATGTTGGAACTGACTCTAAATCAAGTTTCAAATGGTAATCTTTCTGCACTCAATATTATAGGAGGGGATTTGTCTTTGCATCCCAATGTAGAGAAAATTGTAGAGCTCTTACAGCCTTTTAAACATATTGTAAGAATCTGGTCAAACTATAAAAATTTCAGCAGCTATTCTGTTTTTGATGGGTTTGCGTATACAATTACCGTTAATTTTCCTGTTGTGGAGTCTTTTCTCCGCTCTACCATTCAAAAGCAAGATGCTGCAGATGTCCAATTTTTATTTCACGTTACGTCAGAAGATGATTATAAAAAAACACTAGATATAGTTAATGATTATCCGGATTTGAACTATTCTGTCTTGCCAGTATATGATGGTATGAATATGGATTTTTTTCAAAGGAGTGTTTTTGTCAGCAGCAATGATATTTTGGAAGAAACTATTTCTCTAAGAGAAATATTTGCTCATCAGAAATTGAATACAAATTTCTTTGGTTCATTGACGGTGCTTCCTAATGGTGATGTCAAAGCTAATATTAATCGAGAAGTGTTAGGAAATGTTCGGGACAAACGTATTGTAGAGTTGATTCATGAAGAGTTGTTAGAGAATACTGCTTGGAGAAGAACTCGTGATGATGAGCCGTGCAATCAGTGTCGTTTTCAATTCTTGTGTCCTTCACCGTCAAATCTAGAGCTGGTAATAGGAAGAGCCAATCTATGTCAAGTGGTAAGTTGAGGTGTCTCCTGTCGACATTTTATCTTATATTTCCTTGTTTAAATTATCGTCTTGCTTTTTGTGATCTGTTTTGTGAGTTGTAACGTTGTGAGATGCATCTCAAAATGTTAATATTTATGTGTCCTGATTTGGCTTTTGGTATTTGTCATAAGGCATATTCTTTATGATACATTTGAGATTCTGTGTTTGAATTATTATGGATATTCAAGAACGGTTCTTCTTTTCTCTAAAATTCTCCTAGCTTAAGGGATTTCTCCTATTCTGGACGGTAATAAACGACTTTTTGTTATATTCGAACATCATAATAAGTAGCATCTTGTAAATGTCCTTCCCCCACTATAACCAACCCGATGCCATGGACTGCGGACCCACCTGCCTTCGCATGGTGGCCCGATACCACGGAAAGCACTACAACATTCAAACCCTGCGCGAGCGGAGCCATATTTCTAGGCTTGGTGTTAGCATGCTTGGCATTTCAAGGGCGGCAGAGAGCATCGGTTTTCGTACGCTGGGGGTAAAGATTCCATTTGAAAAGCTACGCGATGATGCTCCTCTTCCCGCAATTGTCCACTGGAACCAAAACCACTTTGTGGTGGTGTATAAAATTTCGGGGCGAAAGGGAAAGGAGCGTATTCATGTTGCCGATCCTGCTGGTGGGTTGGTTACCTTTAACCGAGAGGAGTTTACCCGCTGCTGGGCCTCCACCGGAAGCAACGAGGAGCCGCAGGGCACCGCGCTGCTGCTGGAGCCAACGCCCGAGTTTTACTCCACCGATGATGAAAAACCCAACCGGAAGAGCTTTGGTTATTTGTTTCGATACCTGAAGCCTTACCACAAGCTGCTGCTGCAACTATTGCTTGGCTTAATACTTGGCAGCTTGCTGCAGCTCATCTTTCCTTTTTTGACCCAGAGCATTGTAGACTACGGTATTGGAAACCGTAATATATCCTTTATCTATTTGGTGCTAATAGCTCAGCTGGTGTTAACCCTTAGCCGTGTTTCGGTGGAGTTTATTCGTGGGTGGATTCTGCTGCATCTTGGCACACGCATCAGCGTTTCACTTATCTCCGACTTTTTGGCCAAGCTCATGCGGCTACCCATGGGCTACTTCGATACCAAAATGACGGGCGACCTTATGCAGCGCATTGGAGATAATAATCGCATCCAAACGTTCCTTACCGGCACCTCGCTTACGGTGCTGTTTTCGCTGGTTAACCTTGTGATATTTGGTGCCGTGTTACTATTCTACAACGTTACTATCTTCTCCGTTTTTCTGATAGGGAGCACCATTTATACCTTATGGGTGTGGCTTTTCCTTAAGAGGAGAGAGGAGTTGGACTATAGGCGATTCGCCCAAATGGCTGCAAACCAGAGCAGCGTAATCCAGCTCATCCAAGGAATGCAGGAGATTAAACTCAACGGCTGCGAGCAGCAGAAACGATGGGAGTGGGAGCGTATTCAGGCAAGGCTTTTTAGGGTAAGCATAAAGGGGTTATCGCTGAGCCAATACCAGCAGAGTGGTGGCGTGCTCATCAACGAAATAAAGAATATTCTCATCACGGTGGTTGCCGCCAAAAGCGTGGTCGATGGCCAAATGACGCTCGGTATGATGCTGGCGGTGCAGTATATAATTGGTCAGCTCAATAGCCCCATCGAGCAGATCATTAGCTTCTTCAACCAAACACAGGATGCCAAAATCAGCCTCGACCGGTTGGGGGAGATTCATCTCCGGAAAAACGAGGAGGATGCAGAGGAGTCGAGGATAGACGATATTCCAACAAATAAGGGGATTGCGGTTAATAATCTTTCGTTTAGGTATGAGGGTCCCGATTCGGAGCTGGTACTCGATAAAATAAACCTGCTTATTCCGGCGGGAAAGCAAACGGCCATCGTGGGTACCTCTGGGAGTGGCAAAACCACGTTGGTAAAGTTGCTACTCGGTTTTTATCCACCTACCGAGGGGGAAATTCTGCTGGGAGAAAACAGGATGGAGGCATTCAGCCTTTCGGAATGGCGAAGCCGTTGTGGCGTGGTTATGCAGGATGGATTTATCTTTTCCGATAGCATCGCCGGAAACATTGCACCTGGAGCCGAATCCATCGATAAGGTGCGCCTGCTTCAGGCAGCACAGGTAGCCAATATTTCAGACTTTATCGACTCGTTGCCACTGGGATATAACACAAAAATTGGGCAGGAGGGACACGGTCTTAGCCAGGGACAGCGGCAGCGGATCCTGATTGCCCGTGCGGTTTACAAAAATCCGCAGCTGGTATTCTTCGACGAGGCTACCAACGCGCTCGATGCCAACAACGAAAAGACCATCATGGAAAATATGCAGGAATTTTTTCAGGGACGAACCGTGGTGGTTGTGGCGCACCGCCTTAGCACAGTGCGTAATGCCGATCAGATTGTGGTGATTGAGCGGGGAAAAATTGTTGAGGTTGGAACCCATAGCGAGCTGACGGCCAATAAGATGGCTTACTATACGCTGGTGAAGAATCAGCTGGAGTTGTGAAAAGTGAAAAGTGAAAAGTGAAAAGTGAAAAGTGAAAAGTGAAAAGTGAAAAGTGAAAAGTGAAAAGTGAAAAGTGAAAAGTGAAAAGTGAAAAGTGAAAAGTGAAAAGAAAACTTAGAGACAGAAGTATTTCGGATCTTCAAATATCAGGTTGCTAAAATTGAGGTGCATGCCCAAAAATATTGATTTGCGTTCCGATGAGATAAACGAGCTGCTTGGCACTCCTCCTCGCTGGATTATTCGGGGAGGGATAGGTGTTATTTTTACAATTATTCTGTTGCTGTTTGTTGGGAGCATATTTTTTCGCTACCCGGAGGTGATTAATGCTCCGGTGGTGATTACTACCGAAAACCCACCTGCAATGGTTTCGGCAAGGGCCACCGGCCGCCTCTCGCTACTCAAGGTTGCCGATGGCGCTAATGTAAATAGGGGTGACACCCTAGCAATAGTTCAAAATCCGGCTGCTGTATCCAGCATTCGGAGGCTGAAAGATATTCTGCAGACGATGTCCTCTTTCTTTGAAAATTACGATGCCCCGCTACTTCCAAGTTTTTCAGAGCCACTACAGCTGGGTGAGGTACAGACCAGCTATGCTGCGCTGGTTCGCGCTGCCGACGACTATCGAATTTTTGTGGAGCAGGGGTTTTACCCAAAAAAGATGGAGGCTCTTGGGCGAGAGCGCAAGGAGTATGGACTATACTACAAAAGGCTCAATGCCCAGCTAAATATTATGAAGATGGATATGCGCATTGCCTCAAAACAGTTTAGGCGCGATTCCACGCTCTTTTCAATGAAGAATATCTCAGCCTCGGATTACGAAAAGGCTGAGCAACTGTTGCTTTCCAAAAAGTATAGCTTGGAGCAAAGTAGGGTGTCGCTCTCCGATGCCTCTATCACCATGGCAAAGCTCGATCAGGATTTGGTTGAGTTGGGTATGGCATTTTCGGAGAAGGAGACCAAGTTGAAGGGGGAGTTGAAGTTGACTTACGAGCAGCTAAAAGCTTCGGTGTCGCAGTGGGAGGAGCAATACCTGCTTTGTGCCACAGTGTCGGGAAGAGTAAGTTTTTTGAAAGTTTGGAGCGAGAACCAGGAGGTTAAGGTGGGTGAGACGGTTTTTGCCATTGTTCCAAAAATTCAGGGGAAGCTAATTGCTCGCATTTCCTTGCCTTCGGCGGGTGCAGGCAAGGTGAAGGTTGGCCAACAGGTAAACATTAGAGTTGACGGTTTTCCCTACATGGAGTTTGGTATGCTCATGGGAACCGTTTCAAGGGTTTCGGTGGCACCCAGTGAAGGAGAGTATTCGCTAGTGGTATCATTGCCACACGGATTGACCACCTCCTATGGGAAAAAGTTGGAGCTAAGGGGTGAGCTGGCGGGCAGTGCCGAAATAACCACCGAAGACCTTAGCTTGCTTCAGCGATTGCTCTATCCGTTAAAGCACCTATTTACTAGCAGGGTTGCTGGAGCCGAAAAGTAAAGATAATCCATATTAGTTTGGGCTTTTTCTATTTTAGGCTAAATTTGCCCAAAGTCCTCCTCCCATGAAGTGCAATTCGTTGCGATTGATCTTGTTGTTGGTAATCCTTGTAATCATTGGACTTGCTACGATATTACCGACTCAGGCTTTTGCCACAAAACATTTTTCCAATTCCCCCGACAGCTTGTCTACAGTATATAATAACCAGGGAGTTGACTATGCTATGGCCGGCGATTATGAAAAAGCTGGTGAGCTCTTTCTTAAATCGCTCCATATGCTACAGAAGAAAGTTAATGCAGATAGTGTAAACCTGGGCATTGGTTTTTTTAATCTCGCCAACCTCAAAATGCTACTTGGTTACTCCGATTCGGCATTAGTTTACTACCAAATGGCGGCTAACTATTATGGAAATCTTCCAAAGAATCGGTCAAACCTTTCTGCGGTTTATATTGGAATGGGGAGCTGCTACTACTCACTAAATGAGTACCGTGAGGCGACCTCGTTTATTAGGCAAGGCATTGCGCTCCTTCGAGAGACGGCTCCGCTTGACTATCATCGGTTGGTGTTGGCAAACTATAAGCTGTGTAACGTACTAACTAAAATGGGGCAGTATGATGAGGCAATAAAGATTAATTCAGCGAATTTGAAAATTGCGAGATTTTATGCTCCATCCATGCGATCAATTATTTCTAACGGTCTTGGCGTTACTTCTTCCCATTTAAAGAGTTTTAAACAAACACTTTACTTCTATAAACAGGCTGAGCAATTTGCGACTGAAAAAGTTGTGGGTGATAATGATGAGTTAGCTAGTATTTATAATAACATTGGTGTTTTATATAAGGAAAATGCCGATTGGATTAATGCTGAGAAGTATCTTCAGAAGGCATTGGAATGCTATAAGGCAGGAGGCAGCAGTAACCCTATTCCAACGGTCCAGGTCCTTGTTAACCTTGCTAGTGTAAAGGATAAACTGGGGTTTCCTGCCGATGCAGTTCGGCTCTATAATTTGGCTAGTGGGTTAAATAAAAAGCCATCCTCCATATCCGATACAAGGGTTAGTAAGGTCAGCATGTTTTTTTCTCCTGCTTTGGCTGCCTCTATTTACGAAGGATTGGGTGACACCTATCTTGAATTGAATAGCGGAAAATTTTCTAATGAGAATACTCGCGCTGCGCTGGCCTCCTATGAGCATGCCATTCGAATAGTGGAGGAGATTCGCCTAGGCTTTTTTGGGGAGGAGGACAAGCTGTCGGTTTCAGCCGACTTTAATGAGGTTTTCAACAAGGCAGTGGCTGCTGCATATCAGCTGGGTGCTGGCAATCATAACCTGGAGCTGGGCTTTCGGCTCGCCTCAAAGGGAAAGGCTGCCGTTTTGTCCGAGTCGTTAAACCGATTAAACAGCCTTTCGGTTTCAGGAGTGCCGGCCAAGCTGCAGAAGGATGAGCGTCAGCTGCGCCAGAGGATAGGCCTTCTTACTGAAATTGTTTATGAGGAGCAGAAAAAGGCAAAACCTGCGGCACAGTATCTCAAAACTGTGGAGAACTCGCTGTTTGAAGCACAGCAGTCGTACCGTTCCTTACTACAGTCAATTAAGGTTAACTATCCAAGTTACTTCTCATTGAAGTTTGATACCACTGCTGTTTCAATTAGCCAAGTACAGGAAAGACTCAACTACCACCAGGTGTATGTGGAATATGTTCTTCAGGACTCTTCTATCTATACCTTTACACTTACCAAGAGTAATGCGGCTTGGAATTTTCAAAAGTTGGATAAAACATTTTTTAGCAACTTAAAGACGTTTCAGCGACAGCTGGTGCCTAGTGACTTTGGCAAGTTGACAAGATTGGACTTAGATTCACTTGCGGCTGCAGGATATGATCTTTACCAAAAATTGCTGCAACCATCTGGTAAGCTAATTGAGGGTAAGGAGTTGATAATAGTTCCGCATAATGAGCTAAATTCAGTTCCGTTTGATGCGCTAATAGTTGAAAAGGTTCTGCACCCCAACGGTTACTACGATCTGCCATATTTAATTACCCGGAATTCAGTTCTGTATGCGATGTCATCTAAGGTTTTTGTTACTGGAGATAACCCATCTGCATCTTTCTTTCCATCTTCCTTGTCGGTAGCCCCCACCTACACTGGCGCCTCTACCACTCGCATGAGCACAAGGGCTGCCTATCGCAATAATCTTGCTGAGCTATATGGGGCAGAAGACGAGGTTAGGGAGGTTAGCCACATTTTTAATGGCGATGTGCTGGCAGGGAAGGATGCCACTGAAAGAAAGTTTAAGGAGATATCAAGCCGATACGATATTCTGCACCTGGCCATGCATACATACGTTGATTCCGAAAATCCTCTATTTTCGAAGCTCATTTTCTTCAACTCGCCCGATACTTCTGAGGATGGATATTTAAATGCCTATGAGGTGTACAATATGCGCTTAAAGGCAAGGTTGGCGATTTTAAGTGCATGCCGAAGTGGTGATGGAAATTTGGTGCGTGGAGAGGGACTAATGAGTATTGCCCGAGGATTTCGTTATGCAGGCTGTCCTTCGCTTGTGGTAACTCAATGGCGGGTTGATGACTATTCTGGTGGAGAGATTGTGAAAGATTTTGCGTTAAATTTAAAGAGTGGTTATTCTAAAAGTGAGGCGTTGCGTGATGCACAACTTTCGTTTTTGGCCTCTGCCGATCCACTTCGCTCGCACCCTTACTTTTGGGCCGGATACCAGGTTGTTGGCGTAGATGCCCCGCTTTTTATACCGTTTGGCTTTCTTGTGATTCCACTTCTTGTCCTAATTATGGCGCTAGCTCAGCTGCTTGTTTCGTGGCGCAGTCGGGGGAACTACTCCTTCAGATAATCGGTGAGGTAATCGTTAATCTCCTTGGCTTTGCTGGCATACTTGCCACCATTAATTTTTATCTTATTGGCAAGAATAAATGCTTCGTTATACTTAGCTTGGTTTATATAGGCAAGGCAAAGATACCATTCATCGGTTTCGGTATAAAGCCCATCGGAGTAGCGCTCAACCGTCGATTTTAGCAGTGCTTCGGCATTGGCGGCCTGGTTGTTTTCCAGGTATGCCGAAACAAGCATTAGCCTCCCAACTTGATCTTCAGGACGAGTTTTCACATAATTCTGCAGGTCTGGAATGGCCTTGTCCAACTTACCATGGCGATAAAAATCCACTATTTTGGCCTGAATATTCTGCATCATCGGTTCATTTCCCCTACTGCTCGTGGTTGGCATCTCGTAGCGCGCGTAGTATTTATCGAACAAGCTAGTGGGGGTGTCGTATACCTTCCATAAAAAGAAGGTAGATATTGCCATCACAACTAGGATGGCTGCAACCTTAACTAGGTTTGAGAGTCCGCCCCGTGCTGCCCGTTTACCCTCTTTGCTTGCTTCAGAAAGTTGCTTGCGGAGATTTACAATGTCTTTCTCGAGGATTGCATCCTTAAGTTCCCTGCAGAGTTGTACCTGCTGCTGGAGCTCTTCGTCGGCGGCCATCTCTTTCTCAAACTCCTGTGCCTCTTTGTTTGTTAACTTTTCCAGAAGATAGTCGTCAATTCTGTTAAAACGGTTCGTTTCCATCTTGGTTGGATATAGTATTGTATTTGGGATCACTCTTTATACTTTTTACGAGATATTCCTTACAGAGATACTTCTTGCGACGAGCAAACTCTTCGGACGATAGTCCCAGCTCATCGGCCATTTGCGAAAAGCTAGTGCCATTAAAGAATGCAGTGAGGGTCTTCTGGCACTCCTCCGATAATTTTTTAAAGTGCTCGTAAAAAAGTTCTTTTCGCTTACTCTCAAGGTATTCCATGTATAGCGGGCTTTCTTCTTCAGCCGCTTCAATCATTGGTAGTGCCTCTTTATCCTTTTGTCTATTCTGAAGTGTCTTTAGCCAAATTAATCGACAGGTTGACATTAAATATGGTAACACAGCGTAGTTGGAGTCGAGTTGACCCTTCTTTGCTTTACGGTAGAAAATTATTATGGCTTCCTGGAAAATATCGTTTGCATCGTCCTCTTGTCCTCCTTGGTGATTAATCATTTTGGCAACATTGGGATAGAATTTGGCATAGAGATATTTTAATGCCTCCTTGTTTTGACCAAGAATGCCGTTAAAGAGATCAATATTTGTGAATTCGGCCAACGTTATTGCTTGTTTGGTTGTTAACAAAACTAAAAAAAATGACCGATTAATGGGTTATAATAGGGAAGCAAAGTTTGGGAAGTGGACATGTTTTTGCTATGTTGCTTACTGGCAGTATAATAAAAAAACTCCAAAGTGTAACTTTGGAGTTCAGTGCGGATGAAGGGACTCGAACCCCCACGCCTTTCGGCACCAGATCCTAAGTCTGACGCGGCTACCAATTACGCCACACCCGCAAATGCGTGGCAAATGTAGATAATTTTTTTATTCCTACAAGTTCCAGTGCCCTTGTGTTGGTTATTTTCTTAACTCAAAATTCTGCCCTAGGTATACTTTCCTTACGGTTGGATCGTCGGCAAGTTCCTTCGATGTACCAGCGCAGAGAATTTTTCCTTCAAAAAGGAGGTAGGCCCTATCGGTTATGGAGAGCGTTTCGTGAACGTTGTGGTCGGTAATTAGAATGCCAATATTCTTTTCTTTTAACTTGGCCACGATTGTCTGAATATCTTCAACTGCAATGGGGTCAACGCCGGCAAAGGGTTCGTCAAGTAAGATAAACTTTGGGTCGATGGCCAAAGCCCTTGCAATTTCTGTTCTTCTTCGCTCTCCACCAGAAAGCTGAATACCGAGACTCTTGCGTATTTTTTGTAGACCAAATTCACCAAGCAGACCTTCAAGCTTATCCCTCTGCTCAGTGGAAGAGAGTTCCGACATTTCCAATACCGCCCTAATATTATCTTCCACGCTCAGTTTCCTAAAAACGGAGGCCTCTTGAGCAAGGTAGCCTATGCCTCGTTGTGCCCTTCTGTAAACTGGATCGCCGGTGATATCCCTATCATCAAGGAATATTCTCCCTTCATTTGGCTGAACAAGGCCAACAGTCATGTAAAAGGTGGTGGTTTTTCCTGCACCATTTGGACCTAAAAGCCCAACGATTTCACCTTGATTAACTTCTACTGACACCCCATTTACTACAGCTCGGGACCGATAACGCTTTACAAGGTTTTGTGTGTATAGCTTCATGGCTATCTGATTCGAGAATTTTTCGTAAAGTTAGAAAATAATTTGTAAGCCGGCCCTGATGCCAAATCTTTCAATGTTTGGATGGTCGAGATAACTCAACCGCCACATGGCATCAATTCGGATTACCTTAAATATGTTTTCAATTCCTGCACCCAATTCAACGTAAGGCTTAGAAACATTGGTGAGTCCAAGTGGAAAGTCCATAACTGAAAGGTTCTTCTTATTCAGGCTCCCGATCAATCCTTTTCCGGAAATTACCTCCCTCCATTTTAGCTTGCGGAAGATGGGTATTCTATTTAAAAAGAAACCCTGAAAGTGATGTTCAATAAAGAGGCTGACGTACTGGTCGCTGGCAAATTCGTAATAGTTCATCATGTTGAAGGCATAGCGGTCGAATGCATAGGTTTCGTTGCCCTCGTGTAGGTGGAGAAGTGGATAAGGAACGGTACCAAATATTTTCCCTCCATCGAGAATTATACGGGTGTAGCCAAACGGGTTAATATTCACCTTGTAGTAGACGTTTAGGCGAGTCTTATAGTATTCATATTGGCTTCCAAATACATCCTTGAGACCCACCGTAAGGTCAAAATTAACTATCGGCTTATCGCTGCCAAGGCTTACCCGCTCAAATTGACCCTGTACAAATCTTTCTCCTTTATCCCACAAGGTGTTCAGCTTAATTTCTGTAGTAGATAACATTGATAGTGTTCCACTACCGTTTGAGTATACAAAAGGTATGTATGGAGTTGGATACAGCCTGCGTTGTGTGAATTTTATGGTGTTGGAAAAGCCATTAAACCACTCCTTTTGGTAGGTTGCAGAAAACTCTTTAACAAGTGTAAGTTTATAATTGGGATTTCGCCGTAGGAATGACGTTACAATGTTGTCTTCCGTAAGCGCATAGGGGCTTTGACCAAGTTGTTCTATGTCCGACTTGTAGCCAATATCAAGGGTGTTTCTGGGGTTTTTTTTGATCATGTAAAGCACATCACCCCCATATTTGTATCGGTTATCTTTATCGCCATAGGCAACAAAGCCACTTATCAGGTATTTAGTACTAAATTTATTGGAAGTACGTCCGCTGATTCGAAATCGATTTCCCTCAATTTCATTGAATGAGTATATGGAATAGTATGGTCCAATCTCAAAATAGCCAACCACGTAGTAGTAGTTAACAATCATATTTACAATATCGAAAAAAGTCTTGTAGATGGGTACTTTTTGAACGGAATCCACCATCTGGTATATGGAGGCTTCCTTGGGGGTAAGGTTTACTGGTCTGGCGTCTTTCCAAAAAGACTCATCTTGTTTTAATGCACCTTCGTTAACCTTCACTCTCTCGGCCATGTTCGCTATGGTGTCGGGGATTGGTTGGTCAATTTTGACATTGTAAAAGGTCGTGGTTTTCCTGCCAAAGAATCCTGTAGTTTTCCGCTCTGTTATGTTGAAGTCTACAAATAAACTTGTTTTTTTTGGAAACCACAGCGTATCACCAAGCCTCGTATATTCAGAGGTCATTACCATGTCTTTCACAAAGTTCACATTGGCAGTTTTTTCCATCCGAAGGTTGCTTTTAACAACGGCAAAGGTTGTGTCGCTCACCCAAATATCGCCAGTAAAGGTAGGTTCCTGTTTTCGACGAGGTTTGAAGGAGAGTTGATAACACCAGTGGTTACCAATAAAGGCGCTGTCGATAAGGTAGTAGCGGTAGTATAAAAGGGCAAGATCCGCGATGGGACTTACAAATCCTTGGTCGAAAATGTTGATATAGTTGTCGTAAACGTTAATGGTTTGGTACATTTTTCCGGTGAACTGCGCAACACTCTCATTGTTAACTCCTGATATTTTTGTGGCTTTAATAATCTCCTTCTCTGTGCGTGGGCTTCTTGAATAGTAGTAATCCGAAAGAGTTTCGGTGATGAAGATGGGTAAAAAAGTTTTTCCAGTTACGGCAGAGGTGTCTACATAGTTGAAAATAAACTGAAACTGTTTGAATATGCGCTTATTCTTCATGTCGTCGTCAACATTGTTGAGGTCTATCTCAACCTTGTTGTAACTTTCGTATTGGTAGTTGCTAAGGTGCTCGGGATCGTTCTTTGGTTTATTCGCAATAACCTTTCGTAGGATTGGAAGAGCTGGGTTTTCGCCAGGTCTTACCACAATGGCTTCAAGCATTGTATTGCTCGATTTCAATTCAAAATTAATCTCCTGGTAGATGTTGAGTTTGATGTGTTTTGTTTGAGATTTGTATCCGACATAGGAGGCTGTTAGGGAATCTCCGCGATCTCGAGTTTCCAAATAGTATTCTCCATTTAAGTCGGTGATGGTGCCTGTGGTTGTGCCTGGGATAGTTACGTTGACATAGGGAAGTGTTTCACCGGTAGAAATATCGGTCACCTTTCCTCTTATTTTGGTTGTCTGGGCATTTGCTAAACTTGAAAAAAGAATCAAGAGCAACAATGAAAGGCCCAGCGCAAAACTGAGAGATTTTAGGTTTTTTTGTGACATCTTAAAATGATGAGTCGGCTAATAGCAATTATTAGCAAATGGAATAAATAGCCAGAAATTATACAACACCTTCCTTTAATATGTCATGCAGGTGAATCATTCCCACATACATTCCGGATGAAGTAACCACCAACTGTGTGATTTTGTTCTTCTCCATAAGGTTAAAAGCGTTGATGGCCATTTCATCCTTATCTACAGTTTTGGGATTTATGGACATGATGTCCCTGGCAACAAGGTGGTCTACAGAGCTATTGTTAGCCAACATGCGGCGCAAATCACCATCAGTGATGATACCTAACATTTTGCCAGTTTCATCAACCACTGCAGTTGCACCAAGCCTTTTACTTGAAATTTCGAGAATGATAGTGCGAATTTTTGCATCGATACTCACCATCGGCTTAACCTCCTCTGAGAAAATGTCGCTTACCCGCATGTAAAGCTTTTTACCGAGTGATCCACCAGGATGTACTCGCGCAAAATCTTCGGCAGAGAATCCCTTTAGCTTGAGCAGGCATATGGCTAAAGCGTCACCAATAACTAGTTGCGCAGTGGTACTTGAGGTTGGTGCAAGATTGTTAGGGCAAGCCTCTTGGTCAACCGTGGCTTTTAACACAAAATCTGACTTAAGCGCTAAATAGGAGTCTGTATTGCTCACAATGGCAATTAGCGTATTGCCCATGTTGTGGATGAGGGGGATGAGTACCTTAATTTCTGGCGTATTCCCACTTTTAGAGAGGCAAATAATTACGTCGTCGTGCTGAATAATACCTAGGTCTCCGTGGATGGCGTCGGCAGCATGCATGAAAATTGCAGGTGTTCCTGTTGAGTTCAGAGTAGCCACAATTTTGTTCGCAATAATTGCACTTTTTCCGATTCCTGTAACAATCACCCTCCCTTTGCTGTTAAAGATGCGATAAACTACCTTCTCGAAGTTTTCGTCAATCATGCCGGCCAACTTTTCGATGGCCTGTGCTTCGGTAAGGATAGTTTTTACAGCTAAGTCCCTGATGTTTACTTCTTGTTCTGTTGTCATAAACAATGATTTGTCAATTAATTTTTGCTTAACAGTCAAACGGGTAGGGCTTACTCGAAAATTTGTGTAAATTTAGTGTAAAGATTTTTAAAACCGACATCTACCCATTAAAGGCGTTCATTCTTTTATTTTTTGGTGATATTCGTCAAGTATTGGAAGGTTCGGCTATGATTAAGCATTCTTTTTTTCTATCTTTGATTGACATTTGTGTTTTTTGTATGTCGTTGATTTACTGATTGTTGTGAAATTTTCTATACTGGAGGAATAAATAATGAACGCTGCAAGTTCTTCGCTTTTCGATTATCTAAAAAAATATTTTGGATTTTCAACCTTTAAGGGTAATCAGGAAGCCATTATTCAAAATGTCCTAGATGGAGAAGATGCGTTTGTGCTGATGCCAACGGGAGGAGGTAAGTCTCTTTGCTATCAGCTGCCAGCTCTTATTCTTGATGGAACTGCAATAGTTATCTCACCCCTGATTGCTCTGATGAAAAACCAGGTGGATGCGCTTCGGGGACTTAGCATGGAAGAGGGAGTCGCACATTTTCTCAACTCCTCGCTGACCAAGGCCGCCATAAACCAGGTGCGAGATGATCTGCTTCATGGTAGAACTAAGTTGCTTTACGTAGCACCTGAATCCCTTACCAAGGAAGAAAATATTGCACTTCTGAAACAAATAAAAATTTCGTTTTACGCCATTGATGAGGCGCATTGTATATCAGAATGGGGTCACGATTTTCGGCCAGAGTATAGGAGAATACGGCCAATTATTGGCGAAATTGGAAAGGCCCCTGTGATTGCCTTAACGGCTACTGCTACACCGAAAGTACAGCATGACATTCAGAAAAATCTTGGTATTCTGGAGGCTAAGGAGTTTAAGTCATCCTTTAATCGGCCTAACCTGTATTACGAGATTCGCCCTAAAATTGGTGCCACCAAGGAGATAATCAAGTTTATAAAAAATAATACCGGAAAATCGGGTATCATTTACTGCTTGAGTCGGAAAAAAGTGGAGGAGATAGCTCAAGCATTGCAGGTTAATGGTATTAAGGCTTTGGCCTATCACGCCGGAATGGATTCAAATACTCGCTCTGCCAACCAGGATAAGTTCCTCATGGAGGAGGTCGATGTAATTGTAGCCACCATTGCTTTCGGAATGGGTATTGATAAGCCAGATGTTCGTTATGTTATACACTACGACATTCCTAAAAGTTTGGAGGGTTACTACCAGGAAACCGGAAGGGCTGGGCGTGATGGTGGAGAGGGGCAATGCATTACTTTTTACAGCTACAAGGATATCCAGAAACTGGAGAAGTTTATGCAAGGAAAACCGGTTGCCGAGCAGGAAATAGGCAAGCAGCTCCTCATGGAAACCGTTGCCTATGCTGAATCGTCAGTTTGCCGTAGAAAAATGTTGTTAAACTATTTTGGTGAGGCTTACGATCAGGAAAACTGTGAGCATTGCGATAACTGTCTGCATCCAAAAGTTAAGTTTGAGGGTCAGGAGTTTATTGTGATGGCATTGGATGTAATTCTTGCCGTTCAGGAGAAGTTTAAGGTCGACCATGTTGCCAATATTTTAATGGGCAACGCAATAACCTCGGTGAAATCGTACAAACACCATCATCTGGAGGTGTTTGGATGTGGTTCAGATCAAAATATTCGTTTCTGGAATGGCGTTCTTCGACAAATTCTTGTTCTTCACCTTATCGATAAGGATATTGAGAACTATGGTACCTTAATGTTGACTGAGAAGGGAAGGGAATACCTAGCAAATCCACATTCAATCCAGCTGTCCCAAGATCATGAGTATGAAGAGGGTGATGATGATGATCAATCGGGACCCTCGGGCGATAAGAGCACTCCTGCCGATGAGGAACTCTTTGCTTTACTCAAGGACTTGCGTCGTAAGCTAAGCAAAAAGTTAAACCTACCACCTTTTGTGCTTTTCCAAGATCCCTCGCTAGAGGACATGTCAGTGCAGTATCCAACCACCATGGAGGAGTTGCACAACATTACCGGTGTTGGCACGGGCAAAGCAAAACGCTATGGCAAGGAGTTTGTCGATCTTATAAAGGCCTACGTTGAAGAGAAGGAGATTATTCGGCCACAAGATCTGGTGGTGAAATCGGTGGTGAACAAGTCGGGTCTCAAGGTATACATCATTCAAAGCATCGATCGGAAACTATCTTTTGTTGATATTTGCGAGGCGAAAAACATTGAGATGGGCGAATTGCTCAACGAAGTGGAGTCAATTGTGAGTTCGGGAACCAAAATCAACATTGATTATTACATCGGTGAGGTTCTCGACGATGAGAAACGGGACGAAATATTTGACTATTTTATGGAAGCCGAGACGGAGTCCATTGCAGATGCATTAAAAGAGTTGGGTGAAGAGGATTTTACCGAGGAGGAGATTCGGTTGGTGCGCATCAAGTTTATTTCCGAAATGGGTAACTAAGTGGCCATGGCATGGAGCTAGATTCTCCCATAATTCGGATATCCCATGTCTATAAATCTTATGGGGCAACTAAAGCTTTAAAGAATTTCTCTTTAAGAGTAAACCAAGGAGAAGTAGTTGGTATTTTAGGCCCCAACGGAAGTGGAAAAACATCAGCTCTTTCTGTAATGCTTGGAGTAACCATACCCGATGATGGAGAGGTTACTTGGTCTCTATCTAACAGGCGTTCGGAGGTGGGAGCCATGCTTTCGCCAGTGCGTTTTTACCAAAATTTGAGTTTAAGGGAGAATCTTTCTATTGTTGCAAAGCTTAAGGACGAAGCTTCATGCAATATCTCATCGGTGCTCGCGCTCGTAAATCTTGAGGATAGAATAAAAAACAAGTTCTCGAGCTTAACACCCGGCTTGCGTCAGCGATTTGGCTTTGCAGCAGCGCTTGTTGGCAATCCCTCAGTTCTGCTCCTTGACGAGCCTACCAATGCACTCGATCCGGAGGCAGCAGTGGAGGTTCGAGAATTGATTCAGAAATTGCATGGTGAAGGGAAAACCATTGTGATGACCAGCAATATACTTGCCGAAATCGAACAACTTTGTTCTCACGTGGCAGTACTTAAACGTGGTAGGCGAGTTGCGTTCGGTACAAAGGAGAATGTTTTCTGGAGTCAGGAGCGATACCTCCTTGCATCATCAAATACATCAGCACTTCTTTCCTTGTTTAGCCAGTGCACCTTGCTAAAGGCCAGTGAATTGATGGGTGAGACATTAGCCGTGACTTTGGCAGACGGAGTTACTACAGAAGATGTTAACCGTTTTGCTTTCGAAAATGGGATAACTCTTTCCAAAATTGAGCTGCAGCACGCCAGCTTTGAGTCTAAGTTTATTAACCTGATGAAGGAGGAGGTGCTGAAATGAGACGCTGGTATAACTTAGTAGGGGTAGAATGGTTGAAAGCTCGTTCGCTATATGGATTTGGCATTACTATAACTGCCCAGCTAGTGGTTTTTCTTGTGTTAATCTTTGTTGGTGCTAACTTGGATGTTCATCTTCAGGGAGTCTCAGTAAGGCCTTTCTTTGAGTTTCCTCATGTGTGGCAAACATTTGCCTGGGCTTTGGGATGGCTCAATTTCTTTACCGCCGTTGGTTTCATTGTGATTATTGGGTCGGAGTTTGGAGAAAAGACATTTCTTTTTCAGCTAGTGAGTGGCCTTACACGGCTTGAATTAGTTGTTGCTAAAATTCTATTGGCGTTTTTTATCTCGATTGCATGGGTCTTAGTTTTCGTAGCATTAGGCGTTACATTCGGGTTATACTTTTCTCCTGGTGATTCACTATCACCTGTCTTGCCAGGGCTGCAAATTTTTTCAGCATTTTTTCTACGTACTTTTTCCCTTTTAATAGTGGCGATGCTCATTGCTTTTATACTGAGGAATACGGCTGTGTCCATCCTGCTGTTTATTGTGCTATTTTCGTTAGCCCCGGTTTTTCACTCGATAATACCGGAAAGCATAAGCTGGATGATGCCATTTCAGGCGATGCAGAACTTGACGCCTACACCCGATTTCTTTGGGCTTGCCGTTCTAAATCACCCAGAGTTGAGCGCGCTTAAAAATTCAATTACTACTGCACTGCCTAGCTGCACAAGTTTGTGGTTGTCATCTATTGCTACTTTAGTTTATTCATGTACTTTTATGATTGCAATGGTTGCCATTGTTAGACGACGAAGTTTTTAGGAGGGTATTGGATTTCTACGAAGTTCTTACATATTTCTAA